>NZ_JAYXUH010000022.1:0-66019 GCF_036040035.1 Photobacterium sp. S4TG1 | reverse complement strand
AACGACCTTCGGGTTATGAGCCCGACGAGCTACCAAGCTGCTCCACCCCGCGTCCGATTTTCAACAAAAGGAAACAAACTCGTTATCTCCTTTCGAGGCTGCGCATTATACGACTAAAACTACGGGATGCAATAGTTCTTAAACCAAAAAACGCAGATTATTTTCTAACTGCTTATTTTCACATCAAATATTGAAAATATGCTCACGATAATAGCGCAGTTCAGCAATAGAATCATGAATATCATCTAAAGCTAAATGACTACCTTGCTTAGAAAAGCCATCTAATAGCTCAGGCTTCCATCGGCGAGTTAATTCTTTAAGTGTACTCACGTCAAGATAACGGTAATGGAAATACTGCTCAAGCTTTGGCATATGCTTATATAGGAAGCGGCGATCTTGACCAATACTATTACCACAAATAGGCGAAGCACCTTGAGGTACCCATTGCTCTAAAAAATCGATAGTTTGAGCAACGGCTTGAGCTTCTGTAATCGTACTTTGACGAATACGCTCAACTAAACCACTATTAGTGTGTGTGTTTGTGCACCAATCATCCATTTTTTCTAATTCAGCTTCTGGCTGATAAATAGCTAAAACAGGGCCTTCTGCCAACACATTAAGCTGTGGATCTGTCACAACTGTAGCGATTTCAATGATTTTATGAGTTTCTGGATCTAATCCGGTCATTTCCAGATCTATCCAAATAAGGTTCTGATCGCTGATTGTCATTCGATATTGCCTCTTTTGTGACTAAACCATGTATGATAATACCGAAAGCCAACCAAACAGAACGATATTCTTGTGGCAAAAAAGAAAAAATTGACTCAAGGTCAGAGCCGACGCGTCCGCTCTAACCAAAATAAGCGCCTAGATCGCGCTAAAAATGAAATCCAATGGGATGAAGCTCTGTTGGAAAATGCCCGTGAAGGGCTAGTTATTACTCGCTTTGGCCAACACGCTGATGTTGAAGATCCACAAACGGGTATAATTCACCGTTGTAACTTACGTCGTAGTATTCAGAGCCTTGTTTCTGGCGATCGCGTTGTATGGCGTCCTGGTGTTGAAGCATTGCAAGGTATTGCTGGTGTTGTAGAAGCGGTACATGAACGCAAATCAATGTTGACTCGCCCAGACTATTACGATGGTGTAAAAGCTGTAGCAGCAAACGTTGACCGAATTGTGATTGTTTCATCAATATTGCCTGAACTATCACTTAACATTATTGACCGTTATATTATTGCAGCTGAAACTATCGGCATTAAGCCATTAATTGTGGTCAATAAAGTTGATTTACTCACACCAGAACAACGGGTTGACGTTGAGCGTAAATTAACGCAATACCAAAATATTGGTTATAGCGTACGTTTAGTCAGTACCGATACTGGTGAGGGGCTTGATGATCTCAAAGTTGATTTACAAGACCATGTCAGTATTTTTGCTGGTCAATCTGGTGTCGGTAAATCAAGCATGGTCAATGCTCTGATGCCTGAAGTTGAAGCGGATATTGGTGATGTTTCAACTAATTCAGGTCTAGGTCAACACACAACCACCGCAGCAAGATTATATCATTTTGCTGATGGCGGTGATTTGATTGATTCACCGGGAGTACGCGAATTTGGTTTATGGCATTTAGAGCCAGAACAAATTACAGAGGCTTTTGTTGAGTTTCGTCAATATTTAGGTGGCTGTAAATTCCGTGACTGTAAACACGGCAACGATCCTGGTTGTATTATTCGCGAAGCAGTTGAACGTGGTGATATCAGTCGTGATCGCTACAACAGTTATCATAAGATCATTGAAAGCATGTCGGAAAATGTGGCAAATCGTCAATTTTCACGCAACAAGCCAAACTGATAACCAATATAAAGCCTAACGAAATTTTTCATTTCCTTAGGCTTATTTTTTATCTGCTACAATCCCAATTAACACTGACAAGCTCAACTTACTCATGTCCTCTGTAATATCAGAATAACTGACATTATTAAAATAGTTCGGTATTATTGCGGGTTGACGTTATTCTTCCAAATAAGCAAAGAATAACTAACTTATTGATTAATTAATATTTACTGGAAGAATAATTGTGTTAGATAAGATTAAGATTGGCCTTCAATATAGTCTACCAAAACATGCATTAACCCGCCTAGTGGGTAAACTGGCAGCTTTTGAAGGTGGAAAACTCACCACTACCATTATTCGTTGGTTCATCAAACAATATAACGTCAATATGGCAGAAGCGCGTAATCCTGATCCAACTGCTTACCCAACCTTCAATGCTTTTTTTGTTCGCGAACTGATGGAAGGTGCGCGTCCAATAAATAATGATTCACAAATTATTAGCCATCCTGCCGATGCATGCGTAAGCCAATTTGGCCCAATTAAAGCAGGACGTTTATTTCAAGCCAAAGGTCACTATTTTAATGCTTGTGAATTATTAGGTGGGGATAGCGATTTAGCCGATGAATTTATGGGTGGTGAATTTGCGACATTATATCTTTCACCGAGTGACTATCACCGAGTACATATGCCATGTGATGGTGTGTTACGCCAAATGATTTATATTCCAGGTGATCTCTTCTCTGTAAACCCATTAACCGCAACTAACGTACCAAATTTATTTGCGCGTAATGAACGTGTTGTGTGTGTGTTTGAAACAGAGTTTGGCCCATTAGCTCAAGTGCTAGTTGGAGCAACGATAGTAGGCAGTATTGAAACAGTATGGGCGGGAACGGTAACACCACCAACAGGCCCTGAAGTTCGCCGTTGGGACTATCCAACCACAGGCGAACAAGCGATCAGTTTAAAGAAAGGTCAAGAAATGGGTCGTTTCAAACTGGGTTCTACCGTGATCAATTTATTTCCTAAAGACAGCATCCGTTTTGTAGAAAATATGCAACCACGTCAAGTCACACGTATGGGGCAACCTTACGCTGAAAATTTAGTTAAATAATATAAAGATATTGAAATACGGGGTGAGCATTACTCCGTATTCTCATTAACACCTAATACTGAACATCATTATTCCTATTAATGCCGTTATCTCATTTATATTGCACCAGCAATTTGGTTCTATTCCCTCATCGTATTTTCAATATCAAATCAAAAGATTACTATGTTAATGTTAGTCCATCGTCTCACAGATCAAGTGCTACGATTAGGTCGAGATAATTCGCATACTCAAAGGTAATCATCATGAAAAAAAACACAGTATCAGCGTTAGTACTCGCATTAGCGACTTGCTTCTCTCTTTCTGCACACGCTAATGCCGCGTGGGGATATGGCGATCAACAAGGCACTGAACATTGGGTTGACAGTTACCCGGCTTGTGGCGGTGAAAACCAAAGTCCGATTGACATTCAAGCTCCGATTCAAGCTCAAACACAGCCATTGCAAATTCATTATGATGGCAAAATCACTAGCCTAACCAATGACGGTCATACGATAGAAGCCAATGTAAGTGGCGATAATACCTTGGTTATTGATGGTGATACATACACCCTTAAACAGTTTCATTTTCACACCCCCTCAGAAAACTATATTGATGGTAAACAATACCCGCTAGAAGCGCATTTCGTTAACGTTGATGCCAACGGCCATATTGCGGTTATTTCAGTGATGTTTGAAAATGGCCCTCGCGCAAATAATGAATTAACGACGTTGCTAACAACAATTCCAACCAAGGGTGAGACGGTTGACTTTAATGGTGATCTAACTCCGAACGCACTATTGCCACGTGAACGTCAGTATTTCCGTTACAACGGCTCATTAACGACGCCACCATGTACGGAAGGTGTTCGCTGGTATGTTATGCAAAGTCATCTCACCAGTTCTGCAGCCCAAATAGAACAACTAAATCAAATGATGGGAGACAATAATCGTCCATTACAACCCATCAATGCCCGTATTGTGATCGATTAACCACTTACTGCAAATGATAATTAGTTGCATTTGTAGAAAAGGGACGATATAGTCATATCACGGTTAAAGCGCCTTGAAATCCAGCTCGTCGTTTAACTTAATCATAATTAATACCAAATAAGATCTTCGATATTAAATGCACGTTCCCTCAGCATAAAGCCAGTAATAAATAGTTACTAACTACAGCTGGTGCAGTGGATATTTGATGACAAAAAAGCACGGTTATTTTTACCGTGCTTTTTTACATTTACATCTTTTAATATCAAGATACAGAACAAGAATAACCGTTACGCTATTTCAATTGGAAAAGCCGTAACTTGATCAATATGATCGCGCTCTAATGCCAGCATAATCACGCGATCGATCCCTAATGCAACCCCTGCACAATCAGGAAACCCAGCCCGTAATGCTTCAACAAGGTTCATGTCAATCGGCTGAGGCTGAAGCCCCATGCTAATTCGTTTTTGATTATCATCTTCAAAGCGTTGCAACTGCTCATCACCATTAGCAAGTTCATGAAAACCGTTAGCTAATTCGATACCCTTAAAATAGACCTCAAATCGTTCAGCCACACGTGAATCTTGCGGATTTATCTGTGCTAAAGCCGCTTGTGATGCAGGAAAATCATACACAAAAGCCGGTACTTTTTTACCGATTTTAGCTTCAACACCAACACTGAATAACAATTGCAGCAAGGTATCGCGATCTTGCTCTGGTTCAGCAATATCTGCCAACCCTAATCGAGCAGCAACGGCTTTTAATTCAGTCATCGAGCCTTCAAGAGGACATACAGCCAATACATCAATAAATGCTTGTTGATATGTCATTTTTTCAGCAGCACCACAACCAAGTACTTGCTGTAACAACAAATCCATCTCAGCCATTAATTGGTGATGATCAAATCCAGGTCGATACCACTCTAACATTGTAAACTCTGGATTATGATAACGCCCAGATTCTTCATTACGAAATGACTTACAAATCTGGTAAATAGCACCACTACCCGCTGCTAATAAGCGTTTCATGTGAAATTCAGGACTGGTCATCAAATACAATGTTTGGCCAGCAGCATAACCAGGGCCAACAAATTCAGTTTTAAACGCATGCAAATGTACATCGGTTACCGTCGCCTGACTCATCGCCGGCGTATCCACTTCAATAACATCACGATCAGCAAAGAACTGACGAATGGTCGCAAGTAAAATAGCACGCTGTCTTAATTGAGTGATCTCTGCAGTAGGTTGCCAAAGCTGAGACATAGCCGTTTCTTCTTATAAAAAGGAAATAATGGTCTGATTTTAACAAAGTCACGATCTTAACCAAGCATTGCTCTAATTATATTTGCTTAATAATCACTCTTAATTATGAATATAAATAAACAGCATTAACAAACCGTCATACTCTCATCATAAAAATCAGTATTAAAAAATCACTCACCGCCGCATAAAAATAACAAATAACGCACAATCACCATCGCAATTATTACATCAGATATCCATCCTGTGCAGCTTATGGCTTATAAAATCTTTCACAGCAAAGCATTGCAACCAAAATATGAAACACATTATTAATGAGCTATAAACAATTGACGCCAAAGAAAACAAACCATTAACAATGAATAAACATGAAAATTTGTGACAATAATCACAAAGTCTGTAATCAGATTACATTTTTTGATTATTTCGTTAAAAAGACGCGTCTACATCATATTTTCTCTTAATGAGGTTTCATAAAATACGCGCTGGATTTCAAGGATAGGTACGCATGACGTACCTTTTCATTTTTTTACCGTCTTACCTTCGGAGGATAGCTGTGAAGACTATTACCACAGATATCGCTGTAATTGGCGCGGGTGGTGCAGGCCTACGTTCTGCCATCGCTGCTGCAGAAGCAAACCCAGAACTAGAAATTGCACTTATTTCAAAAGTCTACCCAATGCGCTCGCACACAGTTGCAGCTGAAGGTGGCTCTGCTGCTGTTATCAAAGACGAAGATAGCTTTGATAATCACTTCAACGATACCGTTGGTGGTGGTGACTGGCTATGTGAACAAGATGTAGTTGAATATTTCGTAGAGAATTCAACTCGTGAAATGATTCAAATGGAACAATGGGGCTGCCCATGGAGCCGTAAAGAAAACGGTGAAGTGAACGTACGTCGTTTTGGTGGTATGAAAGTTGAGCGTACATGGTTCGCTGCAGATAAAACTGGCTTCCATATGCTACACACCCTATTCCAAACATCGATTAAATATCCACAAATCAAACGTTACGATGAATACTTCGTGGTTGATCTTTTAATTGAAGACGGCGAAGTTCAAGGCTTAATTGCGATTCACATGGCGGAAGGTGAACTGGTTTGTATTAAAGCAAAATCAGTAATTCTAGCTACTGGTGGCGCGGGTCGCGTTTACCACTGTAATACTAACGGCGGTATTGTAACTGGCGATGGTATGGCAATGGCTTTCCGTCACGGTGTTCCACTACGTGATATGGAATTTGTTCAATATCACCCAACCGGCCTACCCGGTACTGGTATTTTGATGACCGAAGGTTGTCGTGGTGAAGGCGGTATTATCGTTAATAAAAACGGTTACCGTTACCTACAAGATTATGGCATGGGCCCAGAAACACCAGTAGGCGAGCCAAAAAACAAATACATGGAACTGGGTCCTCGTGACAAAGTTTCACAAGCGTTCTGGCATGAACAACAAAAAGGCAACACTATTCAGCACCCACTAGGTGATGTAGTAATGCTTGATTTACGCCACCTTGGTGAAGAATACTTACATGAGCGTCTACCGTTCATCTGTGAACTCGCTAAAGCATACGTAAACGTTGATCCAGCAAAAGAGCCAATTCCAATTCGCCCAACCGTACACTACACCATGGGTGGTATTGAAACTAACGGCACGTGTGAAACACGTATTAAAGGTCTATTTGCTGTTGGTGAATGTGCTTCTGTTGGTCTTCACGGCGCTAACCGTCTAGGTTCAAACTCACTGGCTGAATTTGTCGTATTTGGTCGCGTTGCGGGTGAACATGCCGTTAAACGCGCTGAAGAATTCAAAGGCTGGAATGACGCTTCAATCAATGCCCAAATTGACGCAGTACAAGCACGTATTGATGCTCTTATGGCACAAGAAGGTGATGAAAACTGGGCTCAAATCCGTACTGAAATGGGTCACACCATGGAAGCCGGTTGTGGTATTTACCGCCAACAAGATTTGATGCAAGCGACCATTGATAAGCTAGCAGAACTTAAGCAACGCTTTAAACATATTAGTATTCAAGATAAAGGCCAAGTCTTTAACACTGATCTATTGTATGCAATTGAAGTGGGTTATGGTCTTGATGTAGCAGAAGCAATGGCACACTCAGCGATTCTACGTACAGAATCTCGCGGTGCGCACCAACGTCTAGATGATGGTTGCACTGAACGTGATGATGTGAATTTCCTAAAGCATAGCTTGGCATTCTATAACAATGGCGATGCGCCAATTATTGATTACAGCGATGTGAAGATCACGAAATCACAGCCAAAAGCGCGTTTATATGGTGCCGAAGCAGAAGCTCACGAAGCACATGAAAAAGCACAAGCGCAGCAAGCAGCACAGTCAGAAGTTCAAGAGGAAAAGGCATAATGTCAGACAATCGCATTCAAAAAGTTGAAATTCTGCGTTATGACCCAGCAACAGATGCAGAACCATATTTACAAGCATTTGAAGTACCATTTAATGACACCATGTCAGTACTTGATGCACTTGGTTACATCAAAGATCATCTAGATAAACACCTGAGTTACCGTTGGTCTTGCCGTATGGCGATCTGTGGCTCGTGTGGCATGATGGTTAATGGTGTTCCTAAATTAGCTTGTAAGAGCTTCCTTCGTGACTACCCTAACGGTGTTAAAATTGAACCGTTAGCGAACTTTGCGATCGAAAAAGATCTTATTGTTGATATGACTCCTTTCATTGAGCGTCTTGAAGCAATCAAACCCTACATCATCGGTAACGATCGTACACCTGAAGACGGTACTAACCTTCAGACGCCAGAGCAAATGGCAAAGTACAAGCAATTTGCTGGCTGTATTAACTGTGGTCTTTGCTACGCCGCGTGCCCACAATTTGGTTTAAACCCTGAATTTATCGGTCCCGCAGCGCTAACACTGGCACACCGTTACAACCTTGATAGCCGTGACCATGGCCAACATGAGCGTATGGCATTAATCAACAGTGAAAATGGTGCTTGGGGTTGTACGTTTGTGGGTTACTGTTCTGAAGTATGTCCAAAGAGCGTTGATCCAGCAGCTGCTGTAAACCAAGGCAAAGTGGAATCATCAAAAGATTTCGTTATTGCAATGTTGAAGCCTCAGGAGGCATAAGGATGAGCAACCGTAAACCTTACGTTCGTGAAATGACGCGTACTTGGTGGAAAGACAGTTCTTTCTACCGTTTTTACATGCTGCGTGAAGCAACTGTATTACCGCTAATTTTCTTTACTATCTGCTTAACCTTTGGCTTAGGTTGTTTGGTAAAAGGTCCTGAAGCATGGCAAGGTTGGCTAAATTTTATGGCTAACCCAATTGTGATCATTCTAAATATTATTGCGTTAGCGGGAAGCTTATTCCACGCACAAACGTTCTTTAGCATGATGCCGCAAGTGGTGCCAATTCGCATCAAAGGCAAGAAACTCGATAAGAAAATTATCGTTCTTGCACAGTGGGCAGTTGTTGCTGTCATCACTGCCATTGTTTTAGCGCTAGTTTAAGGAGCCGCTCGTGATTAATTTACATCCAAAACGTTCCGATGAGCCAGTATGGTGGAGTTTATTTGGTGCCGGTGGTACTTGGTTTGCAATGATCACGCCAGTCACTATTTTAGTGCTTGGCATCATGGTTCCACTGGGTATTATTAGCCCAGAAGCCGTTAGCTACGATCGTGCTGCAGATTTCGCAACCAGCTTTATTGGCGCATTATTTGTGATTGCAACCCTATCACTCCCAATGTGGCATGGTATGCACCGTCTACATCATGGTATGCATGACCTTAAGTTTCATACCGGTGTTGTAGGTAAAATCGCTTGTTACGCTGCTGCGTTCTTAGTGACTGCACTATCAATCATCTTTGTGTTCATGATTAAATAATCATTGATACCCAAACTAAAAAAGCACCGCTCTTTCGCGGTGCTTTTTTATGGCTGTAATTTAGTCTGCAATCATTCATGATAAATTTTAGCCAACAAAAAAGGCCGCCTAAGCGACCTTCTTTAAAGCTCAATATGAAATTACTTCACACGGCTTACGTATTCACCTGAACGAGTATCAACTTTGATAACTTCGCCAATTGCGATGAATAAAGGAACACGTACTACAGCGCCTGTAGTTAGTGTTGCTGGCTTACCACCAGTACCTTGAGTATCGCCTTTAAGACCAGGATCAGTCTCTGTTACTTCAAGCTCAACAAAGTTTTGAGGAGTAACAACGATAGGGTTACCGTTCCAAAGCGTTAGCGTACACGCATCGTTTTCTACTAACCATTTTGCATTATCACCAACCGCTTTTACATCAGCTGCGATTTGCTCAAATGTTTCATTGTTCATGAAATGGTAGAATTCACCGTCGTTGTATAGGTAATCAAGTTCAGTATCGATTACGTCCGCAGCTTCAACTGATTCGCCTGATTTAAACGTTTTTTCAAGAACTTTACCTGAAATAAGTTTACGGATTCGTACGCGGTTGAACGCTTGACCTTTACCAGGTTTAACAAATTCGTTTTCGATAATGACACACGGTTCATTATCAAGCATAATTTTCATTCCGCTGCGGAATTCATTGGTGCTGAAAGACGCCATTCTAATCCTCTTAACATCTTCGAGTTGTATTTAATGTCGCATATCATACCCCGAAACGTGCCATCTGTTGAGCAAAACTGGCTGAATGATCTAGCTAATGCGATATCTGATCCCTTAAAGCTACTCAATTGGCTTAAAATTGATCCAACACCTTGGCAAAAAGGCCTTGCTGCTAAAAATTTATTCGCGCTTCGTGTTCCTGTAAGTTTTGTCGAAAGAATGGAAGTTGGCAACCCATACGATCCATTGTTGCGCCAAGTACTGCCACTAGAGCAAGAATTTGAAGTTCATAAGGGCTACTCAACCGATCCTCTTGATGAACAAGATAACCCCATTCCAGGGCTATTACACAAATACCATAACCGCGTATTAATGATAGTTAAAGGCGGTTGTGCAGTAAATTGTCGTTATTGTTTTCGACGCCACTTTCCTTATCAAAATAACAAGGGCAATAAAGCGGTATGGCAACAAAGCCTTGATTACATCGCAACCCAACCACAAATTAACGAAGTGATCTTATCCGGTGGTGATCCACTAATGGCAAAAGATCATGAATTAACATGGTTGCTCGAACATATCGCCACTATTCCGCATATTAAACGGTTACGCATTCATAGTCGGTTACCGATAGTTATTCCACATCGCATCACACCAGCACTGTGTGAATTGTTTGCCAGCAGCCGCTTACAAATTATCATGGTGACCCATATTAACCATGCCAATGAAATCAATAATGAGCTAACCTCGGCGATGACACAGCTCAAGCTCGCTAATGTTACCCTGCTAAACCAAAGTGTACTCCTTAAAGGGGTTAATGACTCCGTCACAGCGCTAACAGACCTCAGCGAAGCCTTATTTGACGCAGGAATACTGCCTTATTACTTACACGTACTGGATCACGTACAAGGCGCTGCACACTTCTTTGTCAGTGATCAACAAGCACGCACCCTAATGGCAGGGTTAATTAACAATGTCTCAGGCTATCTAGTTCCTACATTAGCGCGTGAGATTGGTGGTAGAAACAGTAAAACACCGCTTGATCTTTACCTCGAATAATCACTATTAGTGGATATTTTCGCCTCACTAGAGCTAATTTCCCTTATTCTTTCATCTGCTTATTGCTGACTCATCATTACGAGTCAGCAATAACGCCACCTTAATATCAACGCCAATCTATAACGTACAGCTTTTCCCACTAAAAACACCAAAAACATAAACTTACTTTTATGCCTGCCATGAACCTCATAAATTTAACGCGTAAGCTGTTGTTTTATAATGAGTGTGCAGCTTGTACAGCTTTGGAGGTTATATACATCAAAAGCATTTGACCTATAATGTTACTTTTAATGTATTGCTAATTTTTTGCAGATCACCATTAAAAAAAATCATCGTGGCAGATCTCGATTTTTCCTTGATTTACGTGCATAGTCGCGCCTCATACAGCAGCCCTTTATCGTATTAGGCGTTCGCCAAACGTCGTCGCTGCTGCCAACTCGCTCCCTAACATGAGTATCGCAATGAAAATTGGCATTTTGTCACAGGACGCAAACTTATATTCAACCCGCCGTTTGCGTGAGGCTTGTCAACAACGAGGCCATGAAGCGGTTATCATCAATGCCCTTCGCTGTTATATGAATATCAACTCAGTTCAACCTTCAATTCATTTTGAAGGTACTGATCTTATTGGCTTTGATGCCATCATCCCTCGTATTGGCTCAGATATTACCTTTTATGGTTGTGCTGTATTACGTCAATTTGAAATGATGGATGTGTTTTCTGTAAATCAATCTATTGCGATTTCACGCTCTCGTGACAAACTACGTTCATTACAATTATTGAGTCGCCAAGGTGTTGGCATGCCAATTACAGGTTTTGCAAGTAAGCCTGATGATGTATTGGACTTAATTAAAATGGTTGGCGGTGCGCCATTAGTTATCAAACTATTAGAAGGCACTCAAGGCATTGGGGTCGTACTTGCAGAAACTCAAAAAGCAGCAGAAAGTGTTATTGAAGCATTTATGGGCTTAAAAGCTCACATCATGGTTCAAGAATATATAGAAGAAGCTGGCGGTGCAGATATTCGTTGTTTTGTGATTGGCGATAAAGTTATCGCTTCCATGAAACGTCAAGCAGCAGAAGGTGAGTTCCGTTCAAACTTACACCGTGGTGGTAGTGCATCATTAGTTCGCATTACACCCGAAGAACGCAAAACGGCTATTGCTGCAGCAAAAGCTATGGGGCTCAGTGTCGCTGGCGTTGATTTATTACGCTCAAAACGCGGACCACTGATCATGGAGGTAAATTCCTCTCCTGGTCTAGAAGGTATTGAAGCGGCAACAGGCAAAGATATTGCTGGTATGATCATTGATTATATTGAAAAAAATGCAGGTAAGAGCCGTCGTCATCTACAAAATCAATAAATTATAGTCATTATGAATTTAATAAGCAGCCCAGACATGGCTGCTTTTTTATCACCCAGCCAATAATGAACATATTTTTCAAAATAAGACAGCTAAAAGGTGTACATTTTTAACATTTTCTCGCAAAAGAAAATAACCAACATAAGTCATTGATATTAATACAAAAATAACCGTACAGCTTTTTTTGCTTTTTACTCGACGAACTAATGTTTTTGGATTGCCGCGTTACAAATACTCACTCTTGCGATGTTATTCAAAGTAATCCACTTCAATTCCTCCTCAAAAGAGACTGTTATCTATAATAAATGTGATCTTTAAAACACTCAGTAATCAAGGTGTTGATTAGTACTACCTCGTACAATCGAATTACGTTAACGTATAAACCATATAGTGTTCATAAAACAAGAAAGGATAAGTAATGATTGATTATAACTATGCCGTTGAAATGGTAGAAGATGAACAGGCATATAGTATGGGGCAGGTAAATACTAATGATGTTCCAGCAGAAGCGCTTACCACTTACACCCAGCTACTTTCACAATTACTGCAACAGCCAGAACAAGGTAAGCGTTATGCCGGCTTTGGCTTTGAAGGTGCAGAGAAATTAGCATTCAGTGCGTTACAAATTACAGAGCACGATCAAATTGGTGCAGGAATGGTCTATAACCCAGATGATAATGGTGACAATTTTGTTTTAATTGGCCGTGTCTTCTTTAGCATCAAAGAAAGCAAGGTTTCATTCAACATGGAGCCAAATGCTGATGATGTGCTAGTACAAGGTGATGTTGATTTACGAGGTTACATTCAATCATTTGTAATTTGCTTTATGGCTGCATGGGTCGCTTTAAATCAAGAACACCTACCTAACGAGTAAAAGCTATCTTTGCTAGCGTACATATTTAGATTGCCTCTGTTTATGACAGGGGCTTTTTTATGCCGATAAGATTGACTGTCACCGTAGAGCGAATGCCAACTGGTACGTACAGCAATGTTGTATAATATCAGCTTTTTTGTGCACATTTTTAAACACTCCAGCCCAACAACATTGCCAACCATTAAATCATTGATTATAAACAATAAAATATCCGTACAGCTTTTCGCGCTTTTTACTGTGTCAGCTATGCTTTAGACTATTGTTTTAACTTAGTCGATATTACCTCTCTGCGAAGTATTATATTTACCCCACCTTTAACCAATACTATGAAATTTTAAAGTAACGTTGTACCGCTCACCTAAGGATCAATTAGACCACTAAAAGTAGTACATAAAGCAAATTACCATTTAAAGATAAATTTATATACATTCAATCAAAAGGATCTATTTAGTAAAAAATAAAACAGATTATTAAATAGATGTAAAATTAACTTAAATAACAAAAAACAATAAAAAGACTCTATATATAGACAAAGCTGTACTTTCATTTGTTTTGTTTTTTATCCATATATTTACTCCAATCGAGATTCGTTTTAATTTATTAAAGACTTATCTCTATAGTAAATAAATATAATTACTCCAACCATTAGAAAACGATCACATTTTATTCAAAAAAACAGCTAATAGATGTACTTATTTTAAAGGTGTTACACAACGGATTTATCAAGGCTTAAGTTATTGTTTTTATTTAACTTTATTTTTGTGCAGCTTTTCAAGGAATATTCCCAGCGAACGGTACACATAAGATAGGTAACAATAAATAAAAGAAGACAAAATAATGGCAATAAAAAAGCCGAGCTATGCTCGACTTTTTATGGCGCAAATTTTTATAACAAAGAGATCTTAATCTCTCTCGTTATAAATGAATTTACATCATACCGCCCATGCCACCCATACCGCCCATACCACCCATATCAGGCATTGCAGGAGCATCAGAAGCTTTATCAGTGATCATTGCTTCTGTGGTGATCATAAGACCTGCTACAGAGGCTGCAAACTGAAGTGCAGAACGCGTTACTTTTGTTGGATCAAGAATACCCATCTCAATCATATCGCCGTATTCACCCGTTGCAGCGTTGTAACCATAGTTACCTTCACCTGCACGAACGTTATTAGCAACAACAGATTCTTCATCACCCGCATTCTTCACGATTTGACGAAGTGGTGCTTCCATTGCACGAAGTGCTACGCGGATACCCACATTTTGCTCTTCGTTATCACCAACAAGGTTAACAACTTTAGATGCAGCGCGAATAAGTGCTACACCACCACCGGCAACCACACCTTCTTCAACAGCAGCACGAGTTGCATGTAATGCATCTTCTACGCGATCTTTCTTCTCTTTCATTTCAACTTCAGTTGCTGCACCAACTTTGATAACAGCTACGCCGCCAGCAAGTTTAGCGACACGCTCTTGAAGTTTTTCTTTGTCGTAGTCAGAGGTTGCATCTTCGATTTGTTGACGAATTTGTGCAACACGACCTTGAATCATGGTTTCTTCACCAGCACCATCAATGATAGTAGTGGTTTCTTTAGTAATAGTAATACGCTTAGCTTGACCAAGATCTTCTAGTTGAACTTTCTCAAGCTCTAGACCAATCTCTTCAGAGATAACAGTACCAGATGTTAGTACCGCGATATCTTGTAGCATTGCTTTACGACGATCGCCAAAGCCAGGCGCTTTAACAGCAGCAACTTTTACGATACCGCGCATATTATTCACAACCAATGTTGCTAGCGCTTCGCCTTCAACGTCTTCTGCAACAATAAGTAGTGGACGAGAAGCTTTCGCTACGCCCTCTAATGCAGGAAGAAGTTCACGAATATTTGAAACTTTCTTATCAACCAATAGGATGAATGGGCTTTCTAAATCTACAGAGCCCGCTTCTTGGTTGTTAATGAAATATGGAGATAGGTAACCGCGGTCAAACTGCATACCTTCAACAACGTCTAATTCGTCTTGAAGTGCTTGACCTTCTTCAACCGTAATAACACCATCACGGCCTACTTTTTCCATTGCTTCTGCAATAAGGTTACCAACAGTTGTGTCAGAGTTTGCAGAGATTGTACCTACTTGCGCAATAGCTTTAGTATCAGCACAAGGAACAGATAATGCTTTTAGTTCTTCAACCGCAGCAACGACAGCTTTATCGATACCACGTTTAAGATCCATTGGGTTCATACCCGCAGCAACGGCTTTTAGACCTTCAGCAATAATTGCTTGAGCAAGTACTGTTGCTGTTGTTGTACCGTCACCCGCCGCGTCATTCGCTTGCGAAGCCACTTCTTTAACCATTTGTGCGCCCATGTTCTGGAACTTATCTTCAAGTTCAATTTCACGCGCTACAGATACACCATCTTTAGTGATAGTGGGTGCACCAAATGATTTATCAAGCACAACATTGCGACCTTTAGGCCCTAATGTTACTTTTACCGCATCAGCTAGAATGTTGACACCTTCTAGCATTTTAATTCGTGCGTCGTTACCAAACTTAACGTCTTTAGCAGCCATCTTGGGATTTCCTTTCTTAATTCTTAATTTAATGTGATCGGATTATTCAACGATTGCCATAATGTCATTTTCAGACATGATAAGAACTTCTTTACCGTCAATTTTTTCAGTCTTAGTGCCGTAGCCTTCTGCAAAAATAACCACGTCGCCCACTTGTACATCTAGTGGTTGTACGGTGCCATTTTCTAGAATGCGACCTTTACCTACAGCAAGGATTTTACCGCGAGTAGATTTTTCAGCCGCAGAACCAGTTAACACGATGCCACCGGCAGACTTAGATTCAACTTCTTGGCGTTCAACGATAACTCGGTCGTGTAAAGGACGAATGTTCATTGGTCGTCTCTCCTGATAATTAAGGTAATGTCCATGATTTGAAGCCAACAAGCACTCACTTGTATGACTTTCTATATGGTTAAGATGTTGGGTCTAATTTCTAAATCCCAAGGTTAAAGACGCTTTTTTTTGTTATTTATTTGAGAAATTTTGCCCGATCACACACTTTGCATTAGGGTATGCAGGCATCCTTATTTTGAGACCATTATGGCAACATTACCCAAGTCAGATAAACATGGATTATTATCGGCCCCCATTCATGATGCATTACGTCGTTTAACGGTGCCAATGGTGTTTGGCATGATCGCGATTTTAATGTTTAACTTAGTTGATACTTTCTTTATTTCACGATTAGGCACTAATGCTCTAGCAGCCGTCAGTTTTACCTTTCCCGTCACCTTTGGTTTGAACTGTATCACCATGGGAATGAACGTTGGCATATCAACCAGTATTGGACGCATGCTTGGTCAAGGTGATAATCACAGTGCCGCACGTATAACAACGCATGGACTATTATTGAGTCTGTTATTAATGATCATTGGATCTATTATTGGCTTGCTCACCATTAAACCGTTATTTACTTTAATGGGTGCGTCAGCTGAGTTATTGCCCATTATCGAACAATATATGACAGTGTGGTACATCGCGATTCCATTACTGGTGATCCCGATGGCTGGCAATAGTGCTATTCGTGCCACTGGCGATGCCAAAAGTCCGGCTAAGATCATGGTGATCGCGGGGGTCATGAACGGCTTATTAGATCCATTATTGATCTTTGGCTATGGCCCTTTTCCAGCATTAGGTGTAAAAGGCGCAGCCATTGCCAGCGGTATAAGTTGGATATTTGCCCTTATAGCTTCGCTACATCTGCTTTATAACCGCGAAAAATTACTGATTGTTCCTCAGTGGCGTAGATTAAAAAGCGATTGGCAACAAATCCTGCACATCGGTGTACCTGCTGGTTTATCGACAGCCCTAAATCCACTTTCTGGTGCCTTATTAATGGCGATGCTAGCAAGCCAAAGCACAGCTTCGGTGGCCGCTTATGGCGCGGCAATGCGAGTTGAATCATTATTAGTAATAGTGATGATGGCACTTAGCTCTGCATTAATGCCTTTTATGGCGCAAAACTTAGGTGCACAAAAACCACAGCGAGCATTTAGTGCACTATTTACGGCTATGCACTTTGCTATTGGCTTTCAATTATTGGTCTTTATTGCCATGGTTCCACTGAGCATGCCACTGGCAGCTCTCTTTTCAAAAGACATCACGGTCCAAAATCAGTTGTGGCATTACTTATTAGTCGTGCCCGCAAGTTATGGATTACAGGCAATTTGTACCTTGTTAATTAGCGCTCTCAACGCATTACATAAAACCATTAATGCTCTATGCTGGAATCTATTACGCCTATTTGTATTATTAGTACCTATCGCATGGATCGGCAGCCATCTTTATGGCACCAAAGGGCTCTTTCTTGGTATTGCTATCGCTAACATGATCAGCGGCATCGGTGCTTATTTATATGCTCGAAAACTACGTAAAAAACAGCTATCACTCGTCGAATTAATATGAATAGCATGAATAAAAAAAGCAGCCGAGGCTGCTTTTTTATTTCTGTTCTTTTTGTTTCTTTAATGTTGCAGTTACGGTAATCGATGATTGGAATTGTTATTGCTATGATTATCTTTACGCTCATATTCACCATCAAATACATCACCATTAGCTGCATCATCAGAATGACGGTGATGTGAAAAACCACCACCAAAATGAGTAAAATTACTTTTTAACGTAATTTTTTGCATCAAGATTTGTGCAACTTTAGCCCGTGACGGTGGTAACAATAAGATTAAACCTAACGCATCCGTCATAAATCCAGGCGTTAATAATAAAACGCCCGCAACCGCAAGTAACATCCCTTCGATAATTTCTTGAGTTGGCATTTCACCTTGTTGCAACTTGCTTTGAACCAAGGTTAATGTAGCAATACCTTGGCTTCTCACTAACGATGCACCAATCACCGCAGTAAAAAAAACGATCGCAATCGTAGGCCATAAGCCCAATAAACCGCCCACTTGAATAAATAAGCCAATTTCAACCATTGGCACCACAATAAACAGTAACATTAATAGTGGAAACACACTCTGCCCCTTATCTTTAAATGGTTTTATGCTGATGCTCTGCTATGAACATTACCTGATTATCCATTTAATTACTCATTACAAATTTTATTGGCCAATTCAAATGTGTTAACAAATAAAAAAAATACAATTTGAGTTGGCTCCAAAAAACACAAAGCCATACCTACAATTCATTCACATCTTGTCATTTTTATTCATTTTACGTGTAAAACAACGTGCTACTGTTAACAGAAAGTGTGAAAGAGATCGCGTTTCCGTGCAAAGATTAACAAGCCCTCGTAAAAAGTGATCTGGATTATGTTTTTAGCGGTTGAGGGGAGTATTATCGGCATCAATTAAGGTGTCAGGTATGATCATCTCGCCACAACTTTGCGACAATGGATTATCGCTACAACTGTTGGCTTACTTATTGATTTTAATTATGAAGTTTTGCAAAGGGCTATATTATGTCTCAGATGATTGATCTTGAAAAAAATGAAGCAACAATCAATGTCGCAACTCGTATAGAAGAAGATCTACTTGGCGAACGCCATGTTCCTGCAGATGCTTACTGGGGTATTCATACTCTACGCGCAATTGAGAACTTCAATATTTCGAACACAACAATTTCTGATGTTCCTGAATTTGTACGTGGTATGGTTTTCACCAAAAAAGCAGCAGCAATGGCCAACAAAGAGCTTGGCGCTATTCCTTCTGATATTGGTAACTACATTGTTCAAGCCTGTGATCTTATCCTTGAAAGCGGCCGTTGCATGGATCAATTCCCATCAGACGTTTTCCAAGGTGGCGCTGGCACATCTGTTAACATGAACACCAACGAAGTTATTGCTAACCTTGCACTTGAAATCATGGGTGAAGAGAAAGGTCGTTACGACATCGTTAACCCAAATGATCACGTCAATAAATCACAATCAACTAACTGTGCTTACCCAACAGGTTTCCGTGTTGCGGTTTATAACAGCATCATCAGCATGTTAGAAGCATTAGATTACTTAAAAACAGCATTTGACGTTAAAGCAACTGAATTTGCTAATGTATTGAAAATGGGCCGTACTCAACTTCAAGACGCCGTTCCTATGACGGTTGGTCAAGAATTCCATGCTTATGGTGTATTACTAAAAGAAGAAATTAAAAACCTTCAATACACAGCGCAGCTACTACTTGAAGTTAACCTTGGTGCAACAGCAATCGGTACTGGCCTAAACGCTGCAACAGGTTACCAACAGCTATCAGTGCAACGTCTTGCTGAAATTACAGGTCTACCTGTTGTTGCTGCAGAAGATTTGATCGAAGCAACATCAGATTGTGGCGCTTACGTAATGGTTCACGGCGCACTAAAACGTACAGCTGTTAAATTATCTAAAATTTGTAACGACTTACGTTTACTTTCTTCAGGCCCACGTACAGGTCTAAACGAAATTAACCTACCTGAAATGCAAGCTGGTTCTTCTATCATGCCAGCTAAAGTAAACCCAGTTATCCCTGAAGTAGTTAACCAAGTTTGCTTTAAAGTTATTGGTAATGACACCACTATCACTTTTGCAGCAGAAGCAGGTCAATTACAGTTAAACGTAATGGAACCAGTTATTGGCCAAGCGATTTTCGAATCAATCAGCTTACTTAAAAATGCATGTATCAACCTACGTGATAAGTGCATCGAAGGTATTACAGTTAACAAAGAAGTCTGTGAAAGCTACGTCTTTAATTCAATCGGTATCGTGACTTACTTAAACCCATTCATTGGCCACCACGAAGGTGACATTGTTGGTAAGATTTGTGCCGAAACAGGTAAAAGTGTACGTGAAGTCGTGCTTGAGCGTGGATTGCTGACTGAAGAGCAATTAGATGATATCTTCTCTATCGAGAACTTAATGCATCCTCAATATAAAGCGAAACGTTATAACTAAACACGTTAGCACCTGAGAATACCAGCGGATTGTCACTTGATTATCCGCTTTTTTTTTGCAAACAAATCCTCTTTTTGATTTTATCTTTTAAACTTTGGACAGGAAAAATTCTATGACTGGAATTGAACTCTTGGTCGTTCTGGGCTTTATTTATTTAGGCTCCAGAATTGGCGGTATCGGTATTGGTTTTGCCGGCGGTGCTGGTGTGTTGGTGTTATCACTCGTTTTTGGTATGCCTACCAGTGAATCATTAATCCCTATCGACGTTATTCTTATTATTATGTCAGTCATCACCGCTATTGCAGCAATGCAAGTTGCCGGTGGTATGGACTGGCTAGTAGAGCTTGCAGAAAACTTCCTTCGTAAACATCCTAAACGTATTACATTCTATGCTCCTATTGTTACTTATTTAATGACAGTGTTAGCGGGTACTGGACACACGGCTTTCTCAACACTTCCTGTTATTGCTGAAGTGGCTAAAGGCCAAGGCATTCGCCCTTCTCGCCCCCTTTCTATTGCGGTTATTGCCTCACAAATAGCGATCACAGCTTCACCAATTTCAGCGGCTGTGGTGTTTTTCTCTGGTATTTTAGAGCCAGTAGGCGTGAGCTACATTACGCTGCTTGCTATTTGTATTCCAACAACCTTCATTGCTTGTATGGTTGGCGCTTTTGTCGCTAACTTTATGGGTTGTGAACTAAAAGACGATCCTGTTTATCAAGATCGTTTAGCCAAAGGCTTAGTTAATATTGAGCAAAAAGGTAAACGTGAGATAAAACCAACAGCACGTAAAGCGACCTATATTTTTATTACCGCGATTGTACTTGTTGTATGTTATGCCGCAGCTATCTCTCACTCTATTGGTTTAATTACTGATCCAACACTGGGCCGTAACGAAGCAATTATTGCCGTAATGTTAACGTCTGCTGCTGCAACAGTATGGATCACTAAAATTGATGCCGCTGAAATTCCATCAGCCCCAACATTCCGTTCAGGTATGACTGCATGTATTTGCGTACTTGGTGTTGCATGGCTAGGTGCAACGTTCGTTAATGCGCATGTTGATGGCATTAAAGAAGTGGCTGGTTCATTACTAAGTAGCCACCCTTGGATGCTTGCATTGATTCTATTCTTTGCTTCAATGTTACTTTATTCACAAGGTGCAACTACTACCGCATTAATGCCTGCAGCTCTTGCTATTGGCGTGGCACCACTAACCATGGTAGCTTCCTTTGCGGCTGTTAGTGCATTATTTGTATTACCGACTTACCCAACGCTATTAGCTGCGGTAGAAATGGATGATACCGGTTCAACGAGAATTGGTAATTTAGTCTTTAACCATCCATTCTTCGTTCCTGGCGTCGTTACTATTGCAACATCCGTTGCGTTAGGCTTCTTATTTGGTAGCTTTATTTTATAATTAGTAACCAATATTCAATAATTAAAAAGCTGCTCTTGAGCAGCTTTTTTTGATTGTGACTCTATAATTATTAAACCTTAGATAGCAGCGTCATAAATACAAATAACAAGGATGTCGTAATGATGACAATAAAAATAAAGTACACCTTGGTATGTTTGATACTAATATTTACGGCCACCATAAGTGGTTACTTACTTTTATTTCAGCCTTCACCACAAGCACTCACCTTTACTCCCGTCAATTCAATTTCAGAATTGAAACGCGCCCTGAAAACAGCAGCGAAACAACAACGCCCGGTACTACTCGACGTCTACGCCGAATGGTGCTCTCCCTGCATAGCTTTAACTCAACAAACCTTTCCTGCAGCAAAGGTAATTCCTCAACTCAAAAAATTCATACGCTTAAAAGCCAATGTTACGGCTAATACCAGTGCTGATATTGCACTAATGCATCATCTTAGCGTGATTGGTTTTCCTAGTTTATTATTCTGGGACACGCAAGGAAATCCATTGCCACAAGTTAGAATAAGCGGTTTTATTAATGCCGACGATTTTAATCGCCATTTACAACAAGCGGTCATTTTCCCCGCTGTATCGTCAGGCTCACAAAATAATGCGCAATGACAAATCAAATTACAAAATCGAGGACTCAAGCGCGATCAAGATCCGATCTCAACTCTGAGAAAATTGCACCCTTGTTACCGAAATGTTAGCGTAAAACACTAATAACAATAATAGGCTCAACTATGGACGTTCAATACACCATTGTTATCGCTGATGATCACCCATTATTTCGTAATGCTCTCTTGCAATCGATTCATATGGGGATCAGTAATACCCATCTATTAGAAGCTGACTCTCAAAATTCTTTATTTTCACTATTAGAAAAAACAAAAGATATCGACTTACTGTTACTCGATCTCAAGATGCCAGGCTCTAATGGCATGTCTGGCCTCATTCAGTTACGGCAACAGTACCCAGAGCTGGCAATTGTGGTTATTTCTGCCAGTGAGGAAAAGGAAGTTGTGCAGCAAGTTTATAATCATGGGGCATTTGGTTTTATTCCTAAATCTAGTGATATGCATGTCTTATTAAATGCCTTAAAACAAATTATTAATGGCGAACCTTATTTTCCAACAACATTTAATGACACTCACCAACAGCTACCAACTAAAATTGCAGCATTAACACCACAACAATATAAAGTGTTAATTATGCTGACGGAAGGTTTACTCAATAAACAAATTGCCTCTGATCTCAATGTCTCAGAAGCTACGATAAAAGCACATTTAACGGCTATATTTCGTAAGCTTGACGTTAAAAATCGCACTCAAGCAGTGATCTTATTACAACAATTAGAAATCAATTCACTCGCTTAATAGTCTTTATAAACTCTCACTAACAACTTCCCTTATCAACATGCCAAATGACGCTCTAATTTGAGCGTCATTATCTTTATTTATCATTAACACTCAACGCGATTACTCGTTAGGCACTGGTTTAATATCGCTCGTAATTTAAGTGGCTTAACAGGCTTACTTAAAAAACTAAATCCTTGCTGGTTAATCAATGTTTGTTTTTCAGTTAATCGATCTGCGCTAATTAAAACGCCTTTAAAAGGGAAATTAAGTTGGGATCGACACCGCTGTAAAATGTCCAATCCTGTTTGTTGTTTTGCAAGGTGGTAATCACTGATAATAACCTCAGGTTGCCAACCATCAGCTAATAATTGTTCAGTCTGGGTTTTATCTTCAGCAACGCGTACCTCACAATGCCATAATGCTAATAACGTCATCATCGCTTCTAAAATCTCAGGCTCATTATCAATACAAAGTACTTTCAATCCATCTAATGACGAGCTCGATGCTGGCGGTGATATCATTGCAGATAGAGGCAATATTGATGATGTGGTTCGTGGTACAGATAAGGAAAAAACAGTGCCTTGTTGCGGCCATGAACGTAGCCCTAATGGATGATGTAACACACGAGAGATACCGCGTGCAATTGCCAGCCCTAACCCTAAACCATGTTCTGCGCCAGTCCTATCCATACGTGTAAATTCATCAAAAATATTAACTTGCTTTTCACGCTCAATTCCTGGGCCATTATCCCAAACTTCAATGACAATACACGATCCCTGACGACGTACACCTAACAATACGCGGCCTTTAGGATTATAACGAAAAGCATTAGTTAAAAAGTTTTGTAAGGCTCGTCGCAATAATTTACTGTCTGAAAGGATCACGGCTTCACTCATCACCACGCGAAAATCAATCTGCTGTTGTTGGGCTAACACTCCAAATTCAGCTTGTAATACACTTAAGACATCACTGACTCGCAATGGCACAATATGGGCTTCCAGCTTACCGGCTTCTAGCCGCGAAACATCTAACAGATCACCAATCAAATCTTCCGCTGCGCTTAGCGCACTGGTGATATGAGCCGCGAGACGAGCGCTATGAGGATCAGAGCTCACCTCAACTAATGATGATGAAAATAATCGAGCAGCATTAAGCGGCTGCATTAAATCATGGCTGACTGCAGCTAAAAATCGGCTTTTAGAATGTGCTTGAGATTCCGCCTGTTGCGTTGCAATAATCAATTGCTGATTTAATTGTTCTAATTGTTGCGTCCGTTTTTTTACTCGCGCTTCTAAAGTCTCATTTGATTCTTTTAAAGCCATTTCAGCTTGGCGAAACACCGTAATATCACTGAAACTCATCACAAAGCCACCACTAGGCATCGGGTTACCTTGCACTTCTATCACTTGACCATTAGCCCGAACTCGAGACGAAGTATGTGGTGTTCTTTGTTGTAGGTGTTGAATTCGCTTAGCAACATGCAGCTCCAAATCACCACTACCACACAAACCTTGGCTAGCGTTATGCCGAATCACGTCAGCAATCGGACGTCCCACTTGAATTAAGCCAATCGGAAATGAAAATAACTCAAGGTAACGTTTATTCCATGCCACCAGCCGTAATTGGTTATCAACCACAGCGATACCCTGACTAATATGTTCAATTGCGCCTTGTAATAAACCGCGACTAAAATCAAATATTTCAGATGCTTCATCAACAATGGTTGCCACATCCTCTAATTGCATGTCACGACCTTGCAATGCAGAAGTAAGTACTAACTTTGCAGATAACTCACCAAATACAGAGGCGAGAACTTGTTCTGTATATGAAATTATTGCAGGCGATGCTTGCTGTTCAGCAACAAGCTGACATTGTTGCTGCTTGGAAAATTGAGCAAAAGCGTGTTGAATGCGTTTATGTCCAACAAACCTTGCTGCTAATAGTTCAAGTTCCCCGATGGTAATTTGTGCATCCATTCTCAAGCTTCCTTTATCATCCTAATTCCACTGTAACGGAGATATTGACCTTGGCTCAATTGAGGTCGATCACAAAAATGACGCTAAGGGTTATTTTCATCAACCACCCCTCGTTTTGACCGTAAAAAAAGCGTGACCATCAATGGTCACGCTTAAGTTGAATCTTTAAATTGTAGTTGAGGGGATTAACTCATTTGCGGTGTGAGTGTTTGCGGTTGCTCGTCAGGCAATGGTAAACGAATAAAGAATACTGGCACCGCCATTGCAGCCATGATCCAGAATACATCGGCCCCCCACCCTCCATAAATCCAACCACTAATTGACGTTAATACTGCCATCACCGCCCCAAGTGGAATCGCGTTATATAATGATTGTAGCGCTACCATATGATTGCTTGGTGAACGTCCAATATATCGAATAGCTGCTAGATGAGCGGCAGCAAACGTCACACTGTGTAATGACTGCACTGCAAACATTGCCCATTGATCAGTAATGGTCGCAGTTAACCCCCAACGCACCAATACACCCACAGCAGCTAAACGGAACATATTATTAATCGACCAGTTAGCAAATAAGCGCTTACTTACAAGGAACATTCCGACTTCAGCGGCAACACTAAAACTCCATAAATAGCCAATCACCGATTCATTAAAGCCTATTTTCTGCCAATAAATCGAACTAAAACCATAATATGCTGCATGGCTACCCTGCAATAATGCTGCAATTAGCATTAATTTAATCACTGAACTATCACGTAAAATCTGCATTAACGCAGGACGTGTTTGCTGATGGCTATCAACATCAACAGGCGTTACCGTTGGGTTACGTGCTGCCATTATTTGTGCGAAACCTAAGCCAGCTAAAGCAACCCAAGGGATAATATCTGCGCCATAACGTTGAGCTAAAATTCCCACAGCAGTAGAGCCAGCAATAAACGCAATTGAGCCCCATAAGCGGGTGCGACCATAATCTAAATGGCCCTCTTTGGCATAGTGGTTTGTTATCGCATCTGAAATAGGAACGATTGGACCGGCGGATAAATTAAATAGCACTGTAACCGCAGTCAGAGCCCAGAGGTTACCACCACACACAATATAAATAATACAGGCCACCAGCCCTAATAACGTAAAGCCACGTAATGCCGGAATTAAATGTTCGACTTTATGAATCCTTGGGGTGATCACTAAATTAGCAATACAACGCACGGCAAAACCTAAACCAAGCAGTAGACCAATATCAGAATCATCGACCCCTATATGTTTAAACCAAATCGCCCAAAAAGGTAAATAAACCCCATAAGAAAAGAAAAATCCCAATAGATATTGGGATGTCCAGCCATAAGGCTTACTTTTAAACATAATAGATCTCAAAATGTGGTAGATGAAAAACTGCTCTATTATGCCGTAAATCGACCATGACGCCGTAATGCTTCAGTGATGTTTACACTAAAATAACAAATATTCGCAACCTATTTGCGACGACGATCACACTCAAGATTAATGCCATTATTCAACCAATAGCATCACCAGCGCACAAAATACAATGTAACCCACATGCAACAATATAAGCCCGACCAATAACGCGGTGATCTCATCCTAAAGTCTAATTGTCGTCCTCCCTATAATCCTCCACTTTAACCTTTAATATCGCTTAAAACGGTGGCAGTTCAATATCACAGCAATCCCCCAATAGGGAAGAACTCAAGGAGAACAGGGATGAGTGAGGTTCATATTTATCCAGTTGATAATGCAATAGCGAATAACGCCCATATCAACGCTGACCAATATCGTGAGATGTACCAACAATCAACCATAAATCCTCAAGGCTTCTGGCGTCAACATGGTCAAATCATTGATTGGATCACGCCATACACTAAGGTGAAAAACACCTCATTTGATAGCGGTCATGTCAGCATAAAATGGTTTGAAGATGGTGAACTTAACGTTTCAGCCAATTGTATTGATCGCCATCTTGCTGATCGTGGCGATCAAGCGGCGATTATTTGGGAAGGCGATGATCCTAATGATGATGCCACCCTAACCTATAATGATCTTTACCAACAAGTCTGCCAATTTGCTAACGCCCTTAAAAGCCAAGGGGTACGTAAAGGTGATGTTGTATGCCTTTACATGCCAATGATCGCAGAAGCTGCGGTTGCCATGCTGGCATGTACTCGTATTGGCGCAGTACATACTATTGTCTTTGGTGGTTTTTCCCCTGAAGCCCTCGCTGGTCGTATTATTGATTCTAATGCAAAAGTTGTGATCACCGCTGATGAAGGGGTGCGTGGTGGGCGAGCCGTTCCTTTAAAACAAAATGTTGATGATGCTCTCGCTAATCCATTAGTTACCAGCGTTGAAAAAGTAGTGGTCTTTCAACGCACTGGTGGTGGTATTGAATGGCACAATGAACGTGATGTGTGGTGGCATCAAGCAACAGCTGTCGCTTCTAATCACTGCGCACCAGAACCAATGAATGCAGAGGATCCGCTATTTATTCTCTATACATCAGGTTCAACAGGTAAACCTAAAGGCGTGTTGCACACCACTGGTGGCTATCTGGTTTATGCCACCATGACCTTTAAATATGTTTTTGACTACCAACCCGGTGAAGTCTATTGGTGTACTGCCGATGTTGGCTGGATCACAGGTCACAGCTATTTGGTTTATGGCCCTCTCGCCAATGGCGCGACCACGGTTTTATTTGAAGGTGTACCGAATTATCCATCCACTAGCCGAATGAGTGAAGTGGTTGATAAACATCAAGTCAACATCCTCTATACTGCCCCTACTGCAATTCGCGCGTTAATGGCAAAAGGTGATGAAGCGATTACAGGAACCCACCGTTCATCATTACGGATCATGGGATCTGTCGGTGAGCCAATTAACCCAGAAGCATGGGAATGGTATCACCGTACCATTGGTGATAGCCGTTGCCCGATTGTTGACACCTGGTGGCAAACAGAAACTGGCGGCATTCTTATCAGCCCACTACCTGGTGCAACGACACTTAAACCCGGCTCAGCAACGCGACCATTTTTTGGTGTACAACCAGCATTAGTTGATAACGTCGGTAATATCCTTGACGGTGCGACTGACGGTAACCTTGTAATGACCGATTCATGGCCGGGACAAATGCGTACATTATGGGGTGATCACGAACGGTTTGAACAAACCTACTTCTCAACCTTTCCCGGAATGTATTTCTCTGGTGATGGCGCTCGACGTGATGAAGATGGTTACTATTGGATCACAGGTCGAGTTGATGATGTGCTAAATATTTCAGGTCACCGTATGGGAACCGCTGAGATTGAATCGGCTTTAGTCGCTTTTGATAAAATAGCAGAAGCGGCGATCGTCGGTGTCCCTCATGCGATTAAAGGCCAAGCGATTTATGCATATATCACTCTTAATGATGGTGAATATCCAAGTGCTGAATTACATAAACAAGTTAAAGATTGGGTACGTAAAGAAATAGGGCCAATTGCTACTCCTGATTTTCTTCACTGGACAGATTCATTACCTAAAACTCGCTCTGGTAAAATTATGCGCCGAATTCTACGCAAAATAGCAACCGGAGATACTAGATCTCTAGGGGATACATCAACACTCGCAGATCCAAGTGTGGTTGATAAACTGATAGCAGAAAAACAACAATTATTCTAAATCGTGCTTATCCCTAAAAAAGCAATCTAACTAAGATCAAAAGACCGCAACTGTGGTCTTTTTTTATGCAGTTATTAATGATAATTTAAATCGAATTCAGCTTAGGATAAGCTAGTTAACGCTAAAATATCGCGTTAACCTATTCGATATTGATAATATTTTTTAAAAAAGCCTCATTAAATAAGCTTATTAATGATCTTTTTTAAGCCCAATTATCACACCGTAATAATAACTGACGAAAACACAGTTTTATTACTAAATTCTTGCACTTAGTTACGTTACATTGACGTAGGATAAACGTATTAACATCTACTAACATTCTTACAACGGCTTACACCTGTTCGCGCAAAAAGTGGTGATTAGACCAGTATTTTGCTGCGATTTGCGTTGAATTCTCTATAATTGGTTCACAATTAATGTTTGGTAGTAAAAAAACGGACACATGGAAGTCAACTTGTAGATAGCCACAAGTTGTTCGAGTTTAACCTCATAAACAAGTGATGAGACCTCAAGATGCCAACCATTAAACGAATTTTACTGATTAATGGACCCAACCTAAATTTATTAGGTCTGCGTGAGCCTGAACATTATGGCCAGCAAACACTCACGCAACTGGTTCAGAAATTAACGACCAAAGCCGTCGATTTAGGCGTGGCATTAGAACACATTCAATCAAATGCGGAACACGAGTTAATTGATGCGATTCACCAAGCCTACGCTAACGTGGATTTCATTATTATAAACCCAGCAGCTTTCACTCACACTAGCGTTGCTATTCGTGATGCCTTACTTGGGGTTGCTATTCCGTTTATTGAAGTACATTTATCTAACGTTCACGCACGTGAACCTTTTCGTCATCACTCTTACTTATCGGATAAAGCGGTAGGCGTGATTTGTGGCCTTGGCCCTGACGGTTATGAATTCGCCCTACAGGCAGCGATTAATCGCCTGCATGCAGATAGCTAACTGAACAATATATAAAGAGAAAAATAATGGACATTCGTAAAATTAAGAAGCTAATTGAACTGGTTGAAGAATCTGGTATTGCAGAGCTAGAGATTTCTGAAGGTGAAGAATCTGTTCGAATCAGTCGTAGTGTTCCCGTCACTGCTATGCCACAACAATATGCTGTTGCTCCTATGGCGGCACCTGTTCAAGCAGCACCTGTAGCAGAAGCTCCTGCATCATTCCAAGCACCAGAAGCACCTGTTGTTGCACCTGGTCATAAAGTGCTTTCACCAATGGTAGGTACTTTCTACCGTGCACCAAGCCCAGAAGCAAAGAACTTCATTGAAGTCGGTCAATCAATCAACATTGGCGATACACTATGTATCGTTGAAGCAATGAAGATGATGAACCAAATTCAAGCAGACAAAGCAGGTAAAATCGTTGCAATTCTTGCTCAAGAAGGCGATGCAATTGAATTCGATCAACCGCTTGTAATCATCGAGTAATCGAGGCTCCTGGCTATGTTAGATAAATTAGTAATCGCGAACCGAGGTGAAATTGCACTTCGAATTCTTCGCGCATGTAAAGAATTAGGTATTAAGACGGTTGCGGTTCACTCAACGGCTGACCGCGATCTTAAGCACGTACTATTAGCAGATGAATCTGTTTGTATTGGTCCTGCTCGTGGTATTGATAGCTACCTTAATATTCCTCGCATTATCAGTGCGGCAGAAATCACTGGCGCAGTAGCGATTCACCCAGGTTACGGTTTCCTATCTGAAAATGCAGATTTTGCTGAACAAGTAGAACGTTCAGGTTTTATTTTCGTTGGCCCTAAAGCAGAAACTATTCGTCTAATGGGTGATAAAGTTTCAGCAATTAACGCCATGAAAAAAGCCGGTGTACCTTGTGTTCCAGGTTCTGACGGTCCACTTGATGACGATGAAGCGAAAAACAAATCTTTCGCTAAGCGTATTGGTTACCCAGTTATCATTAAAGCCTCTGGCGGCGGCGGTGGTCGTGGTATGCGCGTAGTTCGTTCTGAAAAAGAACTGACTGAAGCGATTGCGATGACTCGTGCAGAAGCAAAATCTTGCTTTAATAATGACATGGTTTACATGGAAAAATACCTTGAAAACCCACGTCATATCGAAGTTCAAGTTCTTGCTGACGGCCAAGGTGGCGCAATTCACTTAGGCGAACGTGACTGTTCAATGCAACGTCGCCACCAAAAAGTAGTTGAAGAAGCACCTGCACCAGGCATCACTGAAGAAATGCGTAAATACATCGGTGAACGTTGTACACGTGCATGTTTAGAAATCAATTACCGTGGCGCAGGTACATTTGAGTTCCTATATGAAAACGGTGAATTCTACTTTATTGAAATGAACACCCGTATTCAGGTTGAACACCCAGTGACTGAAATGGTAACCGGTGTTGATCTAATTAAAGAGCAATTACGTATTGCGGCAGGTCAGCCATTATCATTTAGCCAAAAAGATATTCAAATTCGTGGCCACGCGGTTGAATGTCGAATTAACGCAGAAGATCCTGAGCGCTTCTTACCTTGCCCTGGTACGATCACACGTTTCCACTCTCCAGGTGGTATGGGGATTCGTTGGGAGTCTCACATCTATACTGGTTATACTGTACCGCCTTACTATGATTCAATGATTGGTAAGTTAATCGCTTATGGTGAAAACCGTGATGTGGCTATCTCACGTATGCGTAACGCATTAGGTGAAATGATCATTGATGGTATTAAAACCAATATTCCACTTCAGCAAGAAATTATGGCTGATGAGAACTTCCAAAAAGGTGGCGCTAACATCCACTACCTTGAGAAGAAGCTTGGTTTACAATAAGACTTGATATGACATCAAAAGGCTGCCTAAGGGTGGCCTTTTTTATTGTTAACGTAACCATCCCTTATTGGTTAGCGTTCTAGGCGTGGCATAAACCCCTATCTTTTGCCACAATAGCCCCCTTTTTTGACCGCTACCACTGATCCTCACCCTTCAGTAGTAGATTCTTTATCAATAATAACTGGAGAAACCGCATGAAAACGCTTTCTGCCCGCTACCGCCAAGCACATAAAGAAGCGTACTGGGCGATAGGACTCGCGTTAGCTTATTTTCTTTGGTGGTATGTTTCCGCCTATGGGTTTGCCCCCGCTATCAATGATCTCAGTATGCCAACCCTTTATTTTGGTTTCCCATTGTGGTTTTTACTGTCATGCATTGTCGGCCCAATTGTTTTTACCATCCTGTGTGCCTTGATGGTGAAATTTATTTACCGTGATCTCCCTCTTGAAATAACAGACGATAAACCACATGAATAGCCAACTTATCATTCCTTTAGTACTGTATTTAGCCGCTGTTTTTGGCGTTGCGCTCTATACTCGCCGTTTTCAAGGTAAAGGTAACTTCTTAACTGAATACCTCGTCGGTGGCCGCAGTATGGGCGGTTTTGTTCTCGCAATGACCCTAGCGGCAACCTATGCCAGTGCTAGTACTTTTATTGGTGGGCCAGGAGCTGCTTATAAAATGGGCCTTGGCTGGGTATTACTCGCCATGATCCAACTGCCTGCGGCATGGTTAACATTAGGTGTACTTGGTAAAAAGTTTGCCATAGAGTCTCGCCGTCATAATGCGTTAACCCTCAATGACATTTTATATTCTCGCTACCAACATAAAGGCGTGGTGATTTTCGCCTCTTTATCATTATTATTAGCCTTCTTTGGCACCATGGTAGTGCAATTTGTTGGTGGAGCACGCTTACTACAAACCGTCACAGGGCTGTCTTATACCCATGGTTTAATGCTATTTGCGATCACCGTTGGGCTCTATACCACCATTGGTGGCTTTCGCGCAGTCGTCATGACCGATACCATTCAAGGGATCATGATGATCATCGGTACGATCGCGCTTCTGGTCGGGATCGTTCACACTGGCGGCAGTATTGGCGCACTAGTGACTAAATTACACGATATTGATCCAGCCTTGGTCTCACCTTATGGACCTAATCATTTTTTAAGCCAGCCTTTTATGCTTAGCTTTTGGATTCTCGTCTGTTTTGGCGTAATTGGTTTACCTCATGCCGCAGTACGCTGTATGTCTTACAAAGACAGCCGCTCACTGCATAAGGGCATGGTAATCAGTACGATTATGGTTGCCCTACTGATGTTCGGTATGCACTTAGCTGGTGCATTAGGTCGAGCTATCGTGCCTGATATCGCTAGCCCTGACCAAATTATGCCAACCTTGATGGTGACAGTGCTACCACCAGCGGTTGCCGGAATTTTTTTAGCAGGACCAATGGCTGCGATTATGTCGACCATTGACTCACAATTAATTCAAGCATCTGCAACCTTACTTAAAGACTTATATATTAATTATATCAATCCTAAGATAGCTGAAGGTGAAGCGGCTGAAACTAAGCTTCCTAAGTTATCACTATGGGTAACGGGTATTTTTTCAGCCTTGGTGTTTGTGGCGGCAATGAATCCACCCAATATGATCATTTGGCTCAATCTATTGGCTTTTGGCAGCTTACAAGCGGTATTCCTATGGCCGTTAGTACTGGGACTATATTGGGAAAAAGCCTCTGCAACGGGCGCTTTTGCATCAATGATTGTTGGACTAACCACCTACTTAGGACTGTCATTAGGTAAGCCTGATATGGGGGGAATGCACGCTATCGTTCCTACCTTAATTATTGGTTTACTGGCATTTATCATCGGTAGTTATGTTCGTCCGAACAAATTGAAACCAGCAGAGATTTAACGATATTTCAGCGATAATGACACTAACATCGCCGCAAATTAACGAGGGAGAGCCAACAGGCTCTCTCTTTTTTTATCGATTGTTTAGCATCTGCTAATGGGGATTGGTGAAATTTCATGCTAAACTGCGCCCCCTATGTTCAAGTAGTCACAAAATAAGCGAAGAAACCATGCCTTGGATTCAAATTAAACTGAACGCTACTGCAGAGAATGCAGAAGCAATTGGCGACATGCTAATGGAAGAGACTGGTGCTCTATCCGCCACTTTCCTTGACGCACAAGACACGCCAGTTTTCGAGCCAATGCCAGGCGAAACCCGCCTATGGGGCGATACTGATGTGATTGGTTTGTATGATGCTGAAGCCGACATGGATTTCGTGCTGAACATGCTAAAAAACAGTGCTCTTATTGCTGATGATTTTGCATATAAAATCGAGCAGTTAGAAGATAAAGACTGGGAACGTGAATGGATGGATAACTTCCACCCAATGCGTTTTGGTCGTCGTTTATGGATTTGTCCAAGCTGGCGTGAAGCTCCAGAACCAGAAGCCGTCAATGTACTGTTAGACCCAGGTTTGGCATTTGGTACAGGTACTCACCCAACCACATCATTGTGTCTTGAGTGGCTAGATGGTCAAGATCTAACGGGTAAAACCATCATCGACTTTGGTTGTGGTTCAGGTATTTTAGCGATTGCAGCACTGAAATTAGGCGCAGCAAAAGTTATCGGTATTGATATCGATCCACAAGCTATTTTAGCCTCACGTGATAATGCTGAACGCAATGGTGTTTCAGATAATCTAGAGCTATATCTGCCACAAGATCAACCACAAGGTATTCAAGCAGATGTGGTAGTTGCTAACATTCTAGCCGGCCCATTGCGTGAATTATCACCAGTGATTAAGAGTTTGGTTAAAAATGGTGGTGACCTAGCAATTTCAGGTGTGCTTGAAAGCCAAGCTGAAGATGTTGCGACTTACTACAGCGATGAAATCACATTAGATCCAGTAATGGCACGCGAAGAGTGGTGTCGTATCTCGGGTCATAAAGCATAAAAATTACGGTAATTGGTTGCTGCTGTTGATTATTATTAATTAATTTAACGGGTCAATTGATTGAAAATCATGCGATTTTGACAAACAAAATCATCATGCTCAATTATTGGCCTTTTCAGCAGCGTAAAAAATGCGTAAAATGCGCGCCCTTACTGGCACAGTCAGGTAGAGACATTTTGCATATCGGTCCATATCAACTTAAAAACCAACTGATAGTCGCGCCAATGGCGGGTGTGACCGATCGGCCATTTCGTGAATTATGCCTTCGCTACGGCGCAGGTATGGCTATTAGCGAGATGATGTCGTCAAATCCAGATTTATGGAAGACGTCTAAATCGCTCAATCGAATGGTTCATGAAGGTGAATCAGGGATTCGTTCGGTTCAGATCGCAGGTGCTGATCCAAAATTGATGGCCGAAGCTGCGCAATTCAGTGTTGAAAACGGTGCGCAAATCATCGATATCAACATGGGATGCCCAGCTAAGAAAGTAAATAAACGATTAGCAGGTTCTGCGCTATTGCAGTATCCCAATCTTATCGAAGATATTCTTCGTGCAGTCGTGGACGCAGTAGATGTTCCCGTGACGCTTAAAACCCGTACCGGCTGGGATCTGGACAACAGGAACTGTGTCAACATAGCCAAACTCGCCGAACAATGCGGCATACAGGCTCTCGCCCTTCACGGACGTACCAAAGCTTGTATGTACAAAGGTGAAGCGGAATATGACTACATTAGAGCGGTGAAACAAGCCATCTCGATCCCAGTTATCGCTAACGGTGATATCGATAGCCCGGAGAAAGCACGCTTTGTACTCGATTATACGGGTGCCGATGCTCTAATGATTGGCCGACCTGCACAAGGAAAGCCGTGGATTTTTAGAGAAATCCACCATTACTTAACAACCGGTGAACACCTCGCTGCGCCGTCAATTGACGAAATCAGCGAAATTATGTTGGGGCATGTTAAGGCACTTCACCAATTTTATGGTGATTACCTAGGATTACGCATTGCACGTAAACACGTGTCTTGGTACTTGAAAGAACATGCACCTGCAGGTGATTTCCGCCGGACCTTCAACGCACTCGAGGATGCTCAACAGCAAATCGATGCGCTGCAAGGCTACTTCGAAAACGTTGCATAAATACTAGAAGAGCTTACAGAATTATGTTCGAACAAAATCTGACTTCCGAAGCGTTAACAGTAACAACTGTAACTTCACAAGACCAAATCACACAGAAACCATTACGTGATTCAGTGAAGGCATCCCTTAAAAACTACCTTGCTCAATTAAATGGTCAGGAAGTCGACGATCTGTACGAGCTTGTGCTTGCAGAAGTTGAACAACCACTACTAGACACTATCATGCAGTACACTCGCGGTAACCAAACTCGCGCTGCAACCATGATGGGTATTAACCGTGGTACGCTACGTAAGAAGCTTAAAAAATACGGCATGAACTAAACCACACAGGTTTAATTCTTATAAAAAAGCCCATTTCATCGTGATGATGAAATGGGCTTTTTCATTATTGAGAGAAAAAACACTAATCATGTTTAATGTCTGATTTATTCAAGCATGCATATTTAAAAAATGCTTGCATATGGTCGCATTGGCGGCACTGGATAATACGTCGAATAAAAAGGCGCTGGTAAAATTTGCGATGTATTCTTTCAATGTCATATGATTGACAATTATTGCATTGGTTCATTCCTATCCCCTTAATATCGCAATATACAACAAAGAGCATAATTCAAACACAACACAAAATAAACTAATTACATAATAATAAATAACACACAATAAATAATCTGCGTACGACTTAAAATAAATCAGACCCAAAATTTAGTTATCTGATTTATTTAAAAACGTATACTTAAAGACTTTATGGATATGACCGCATTCATTACAAATGGTGACACGTTTAATAAACAAACGTTGGAAAAATTTTCGATGTTTTCTGTCAATATCATAAGACTGACACTTATTACATTTGCGCATAATTAATCTTCACTTAATACATAAAGTGCGTCAAATTATACCTTAATAACCATTGTAAGTATTCGGGCTGCATATAGAAGTGCGGCCAATTATACATTACTGAGCCCCGCTCCATTACCGTCGTGTCACCATATTATAAAATGCCACCGCCTTCGGTAACGTTAAAGATCAACCATCAATATTAATACTCGACTAATTGATGTAATGCAGCCACTAGCGCTTGTACCCCGATTTCAACCTTACTACGTGGACATCCAACATTTAAACGTACATGCCCAATACCTTCCACACCATAAGTATCACCACGCATAATCGCAACGCGGTACTCATTAATTAATAAATGCTGTAATGCATCCATATCAACATTAAGAGGACGCAAATCAATCCACGCTAAATAGGTTCCTTGTGGTACTTGATAATTAAGCTCAGGAAACGCCTGTTCAAGTTGCTGTGCCACATACTGTAAGTTTGCTTGCAGATACTCTTTTAAACTCCCTAGCCATTCCTCACCTTCGTTATAGGCCGCAATGTGTCCAATAATCCCTAAAATAGCGGGTGACGATAAACCGTGTGCCGCTTTCAATTGGGTTAAGTAACATTCACAAGCTTGAGAATCGGCAATAACTGCATAAGCTCCGGTTAGTGCAGGAATATTAAAAGACTTAGAGCCAGAAGAGACGAGAGCCCAATGACTGTCAGTAGCCACGGCCGGCCATGGAATATATTGATTAAATGCCATGTCCATATGGATATCATCAGAAATAACTTTTACATGATGATACTGACAAATCTGCGCCATACGAGTAAGTTCAGCGCGTGTCCATACTCGCCCTGTCGGATTTTGAGGACTACACAATAACAACACTTTACATTCAACTCGTGCAGCTTGTGCCTCAAACTGTAGCCAATCGATCTCATAATACCCATTAGCCGTTTTTAATAGCGGGCTGGTTAGCAATTGTCGTTGATTAGCGTTAAGCATATTAGCAAACGCATCATAAGCAGGAGTATGGACCAACACACCATCACCCTCATTTGTCCATTGCTGTACCAATTGCGAAATAATATAGATTACCGATGGTCCATAGACGATATGATCAGAATTTATTTCAGTATCATAACGACGAGAAAACCACCCTGTAATAGCAGATTTAAAATCATGATGATTCCAACGACTATAACCAAAAACACCGTGAGCCAACCGAGTTGCTAATGCTTGCTGAATACAAGGCGCAACAGCAAAATCCATATCAGAAATCGTAAAGGGTAATAAATCATCACTACCAAACCGATCAGCAACATAATCCCATTGAGTACAATAAGTACCATAGCGATTCACAGGCGTAGAAAAATCAAACATAACAGCCTCGCAGATAACCTCAAACAATATCAAAAAAAAGCGGAGCGTTAAGCTCCGCTCGTTACGTTATGCGCTAGCAGGTAGCAGTCCTTGAATTTCGTTTTTAACCATATGAACCTGAGGTCCAATCACCACTTGTAAGTTATGTTCATCAAGCTTAACCACCCCTAAAGCACCATTAGCCTTTAGAACAGCATCATTAACTAAACTCATGTCATTAACAGATAAACGTAATCGAGTAATACAGTTATCCAGTGACACTAAATTATCAGCCCCACCTAGTGCCGCTAAAATTATATCGCCTTTGTAACCCGTGGTTTTTTCACCCGTTACAGCAAAGGCTAATGCTTCTTTGGTTTCAACTTCACGCCCAGGTGTTTTAAGATTGAAACGTGTAATGGCAAACCGGAACACGCTGTAATAAACCACAAACCAAATTGCAGCAACTAACGGCACTAAATACCACTTTGTTGCTGTGCCTTGTAACACACCGAAGATTAAGAAGTCGATAATATTGCCATCAGTATTACCAATAGTGACCCCAAGTAAGCCCATCACCATAAAGCCGACTCCCGTTAAAATTGCATGCACGACATACAGCGCAGGGGCAACAAACAAGAATAAAAATTCTAATGGTTCAGTGATACCACCAATAATACAAGCAATCACACCGGATAATAATAATGCTTTAACCTTGCTACGATTCTCAAGACGCGCACAATGGTACATAGCTAAAGCCGCGCCAGGTAAACCCCCTAAAAAGACCGGCATTTTACCTTGTGATAAAAACGCAGTTGCAGAGCCAGAGAAGCCTTGAGAAGTTGGGCATGCTAGTTCTGAATAGAAAATATTCAGCGCACCACTGACCGTTTTTCCACACACCTCTAACGATCCCCCTGCCTCAGTGAAACGTACCAAAGCAACTAAAACATGGTGTAAACCAAAAGGTAATAATAGACGCTCTCCGGTACCAAAAAGAAACGGACCGAACGGACCCGCATGAGAAATCAAGTTACCAATACCAGTAATACCCATCGCAAAATATGGCCATACCACAGGCACGATTAGGCCAACCACACCTAAGACTAAGGTTGAAATAATGGGAACAAAACGCGCCCCACCAAAGAAAGCTAATGCATCAGGCATCTTATAGGTATAAAAACGTGCATGCAGTTTAGCAACGATAATACCGACAATAACCGCCCCCAAAATACCGGTATCAATCGATTCAACCCCAAGAATAGATTTAACGCCATACGCTTTTTCTGCCGCTGGATCACCAATAACACCCGCAACAGTTAAATAGAAATTGATCGAGAGATTTAATGCGGAATAACCAACAAAGCCAGCAAAAGCAGCCACACCTTTTTCTTCACGCGCCAACCCTAGAGGAATCGCAACAGCAAACATTATCGGTAAATAAATAAAAGCCACTAAGCCAATTTTCGTCATCCACATGAACAATAATTGTAAAATGGTATTATCTAAAAAAGGCATGCTTTCTTTTACAGCGGTACTCGAGAGTGAACTACCGATCCCTAATAAAATCCCCGAGAACGCCAATAATGCGACAGGAAGCATGAAGGTTTTGCCTAAGCTTTGAAAAAATTCCCACAGCGTCGTTTTTGGTGCAGATTTAGCCATAATGAGTCACTCACTACCGAAACAGTCAACGTCAATAATAAAGAGGTAAATCGTTTTATCTCTTTATTGAAAAAAAACGTCGACAAAGATGAGATCAAGACTTCTGCCAACGCTTTTGATAAATTACGTAATCAATGATAAAACGTTTTACCTATTTTTATCGCTAACAAGATCACGGAAATATAGCGTGTTAGCACCCATTTCCAAATTTGTGATGCTGTTAGAATAATCACTATCAATCTAACGTTTTCAAATGCAACAACATGAATAGGATACATTCACTGATGGCGAGTAAGACACCCAAAATAAAAATAACTGATGTCGCAGCCTATGCTGATGTATCTGTCTCTACCGTCTCATTAGTGCTCAGTAATAAAGGTCGAATATCAACCGCAACCATTGATAAAGTGAATCAAGCCGTCGCTGATTTAGGCTATGTTCGTAATACTGCGGCGGCAAATTTACGCACCTCTCACTCCAATTTGATCGGATTGGTATTAGCCGATATTACCGATCCTTTTTATACAGAGATTACCGCAGGTATTAGTGAGGTATTAGAACAACAAGGGTATTTATTATTTTTAGCGCAATCGAATCATAATCCGCAAAAACTAATCCAATGTGTACAATCGATGATTCAGCAAGGTGTCGCAGGTATCGCTTTTAGCCCTGAAAGAGAAGCGACCGCAACGGTTATTACGATGGCACAACAAGCAGGGATCCCTGCCATCTGTTTAGCACGAGCAACAGTGAATAACGACGTTGATTATATCGCGCCAGATAATCACCAAGCTGCTGTTATTGCCAGTCAATATTTAATTAAGCAAGGCCATCGTCACATCGCTTATGTGGGAGGATCTGGGGAGTCTTTAACGCGTGCTGAACGCTTAGGGGGCTTTGGTAGTACATTGATCCAATATGGATTGCCATTTAAAAATGAATGGATCATTGAAGCAGAAAATCAACAATTACATGCAGCAACAACGGTACAGCAGTTATTAACTCAGCATCCCAAAATCACGGCAATTTTATGTCATAGCCCAACAGTCGCATTAGGAGCAATATATGGTGTTAAACGTTGTGGGAAAAGTGTTGGAAAAGATAATTATATTGATCAACAAGTCGCTATAATTAGTTTTGATGATATTGCGGAAGCAACATTAAGCCAACCTTCTTTGACTGTTGTTAGCTCACCTATCAGAAATATTGGTTATCAAGCAGGTCAGCGTTTACTAACACGAATGAAAACAAATGATAGTGCAGTTCAACATTTAATCCTCACCCCACAGCTTATCTGCCGCGATTCTGCCTAATAATTGCAACCAATAAAAAAGCTTCGTCATAACGAAGCTTTCTTTATTCACAAGTTAGCAATGCTGTAACTTATAGGTAATCACATAAATAGGCGGTGGTTTTGGTTACTTTGACATGGAATGCACTATCACCAGGTACTTCAAAATCATCACCAGCACCATAGGTTTCCCAATCAACATGACCCGGAAGTTTTACGGTAAGCTCACCTTTTACGACAGTCATACGCTCAGGAGCTGCGGTTGAAAAAGTATATTCACCTGCAACCATCACACCTACACTGGCATGATCACCGGCAGATTCAAAGCCAACAGATTTCACTTGGCCATCAAAATATTCATTCACTTTTAACATTGAATTTCCTTATTGCTAAACAGGTAAAGCAAATTTTATAAGCTCTGAAACTATCACAATTTTAAATGAACCACTAACGAAAAATACTCGTCAAAAATATGACATATTGAGTCTATTTTCACTGCGCCCTAAACTAACTCATACGGCACTATCGCTGATCGTTCTTTACTTGGAATAGTTGACATAAAAAACAGATAACCATCGAGCCCTTATCGTTACTACCTTGCGAGAACTAAAGCTGAACAAGCAACTCATGATGTAACTAACGATGCTATCTGTCATATCAAAGACTCTACCAGCAATTAATGATCACAATGACATTGCCCTAAATGACAAAACTCAGGCTTTACTTCAGGGTTTGCCATATCATCACAATCATTCAATGCGCCAAGAATTGAACAGTGACTGGCATCATCATTACTATGTCCACAACATGCGTCGTTGATCTTTTTTAATGCGCCACGGATCCGTTGAAGTTCAGCGATTTTACTATCGACTTCATCTAATTTAGCCTGCGTGATCGCTTTAACCTCAGCACAGCTATGTTGACTGGCTTCAAGTCGAATATCCAGTAGTTCACAAATTTCACCTAAGCTCAAACCGATCGCTTTAGCGCGCAAAATAAATTTCACCCGCGATAGATCGCCCTCACTATAAAGACGATAACCACTATCACTTCGGCCGGCAGGTTCAATCAAACCATTCTTTTCATAAAAACGTAATGTATCACTACTGACATTACATAATTTTGCTAACTGCCCTATTAAATACATACTAAACGTCCTTTCAACTAACTTGGTATTTCAGTGATCGCACCCAAATAGCAAACGTTTGCGCAATGTCGATATTCATGTAGAATAGGCATCAGATTGATACATATCGTTTACTCATTTTTAGCTTGGCTCGATTTTAGCCGAGGATATTTTCCAACGCCAATCTAATCCCTGCCGATTGGTATTGGAAAATAACCTATTCACTGTGTATTAGAGAGATGGTAGCAATGGAAAACGTTCGTCCTATTCGCCGTGCGCTGCTCAGCGTATCAGACAAAACTGGTATTGTTGAATTCGCTCACGCCCTCGCCAATCGCGGCGTAGAGATTTTATCTACAGGTGGTACCGCTCGTTTACTTGCAGAACAAAACATTGCAGTTACTGAGGTTTCTGATTATACAGGCTTTCCTGAAATGATGGATGGCCGAGTTAAAACCTTACACCCAAAAGTACACGGTGGCGTATTAGGCCGTCGTGGTCTTGATGATGCTATCATGGCGCAACACGGCATTAATCCCATTGATATGGTCGTGGTTAACCTTTACCCGTTCGCTGAAACCGTTGCTAACCCTAATTGCAGTTTAGAAGATGCGGTAGAAAATATTGATATTGGCGGACCAACCATGGTGCGCTCAGCGGCTAAAAACCATAAAGATGTCACGATTGTGGTTAATGCTGATGATTATGATCGTGTCCTTACAGAAATGAGTGCCAATAACGGCTCATTAACTCAGGCTACACGGTTTGATTTAGCTATTGCTGCGTTTGAACATACTGCCGCTTACGACGGTATGATAGCCAACTACTTCGGTACTATGGTGCCTTCTTACGGCGATAACAAAGAAGGAGATCAAGAGTCAACGTTCCCCCGCACTTTCAATCAACAGTTTGAGAAAAAACAAGACATGCGCTACGGGGAAAATAGCCACCAAGCCGCCGCATTCTATGTTGAAGCACACCCGCAAGAAACATCAGTTGCCACTGCGATTCAGCTACAAGGTAAGGCGCTGTCATACAACAATATCGCAGATACCGATGCCGCACTTGAGTGTGTCAAAGAATTTGATCTGCCTGCTTGTGTGATTGTAAAACATGCTAATCCGTGTGGTGTCGCACTCGGTAGTAACTTACTAGAAGCTTACGATCGCGCTTACAAAACCGATCCAACCTCTGCCTTTGGTGGCATCATTGCTTTTAACCGTGAACTTGATGCAGCAACCGCACAAGCCATTGTTGATCGCCAATTTGTAGAAGTGATCATCGCGCCCAAAGTCTCACCACAAGCAACGACAATTATCGCAGCCAAGAAAAACTTACGTTTACTTGAGTGTGGCGAATGGTCAACTAAAACCATCGGCTTTGATATGAAGCGTGTGAATGGCGGCTTACTGGTTCAAGATCGCGATCAAGGCATGGTATCTGAAAAAGATCTTACCGTGGTCTCTCAACGCCAACCAACAACAGATGAACTGCGTGATGCACTATTTTGCTGGAAAGTCGCAAAATATGTTAAATCGAACGCGATTGTCTATGCCAAAGGCAATATGACCATCGGCGTCGGCGCAGGTCAAATGAGTCGCGTTTATTCTGCCAAAATTGCAGGCATTAAAGCCGCTGACGAAAACCTAGAAGTTGCGGGCAGCGTGATGGCATCAGATGCATTCTTCCCATTCCGTGATGGTATTGATGCCGCAGCAGAAGCAGGCATTACCTGTGTTATTCAACCTGGTGGTTCTATGCGTGATGATGAAGTCATTGCAGCAGCAGATGAACACGGCATGGCAATGGTGTTTACTGGTATGCGTCATTTTCGCCATTAATGCTTCATAGCCAATAAATATATTTGGGCTCTCAATTAAGGGCCTGAATATATTTACGTTAATGTAATACCGTAGCTCCTCATCAACGACAACATTTTAACGTTTAATTTTAGCGCAGCACTCAAAGGGAAAATGATGAAAGTACTAATTATTGGTAATGGCGGCCGTGAACATGCTTTGGGTTGGAAAGTGGCACAAAACCCAGCGGTTGAAAAAATCTTTATCGCTCCAGGCAATGCTGGCACTGCACTTGAACCAAAATTAGAAAATGTCGACATTGGGGTTGAAGACATTACCGCATTAGTTGAGTTTGCTCAAAATAACCAGATTGAACTCACCATTGTTGGCCCAGAAGCACCACTGGTTATAGGTGTCGTTGATGCATTTCGCTTGGCAGGGTTAGCTATTTTTGGCCCCACTCAAGCAGCAGCTCAACTTGAAGGTTCAAAAGCGTTCACCAAAGACTTCCTTGCTCGCCATCATATTCCTACCGCCGATTACCAAAACTTTACCGAAATCGAGCCCGCTCTCGCTTATCTCAAACAAAAAGGCGCACCAATCGTAGTTAAAGCCGATGGTCTCGCTGCGGGAAAAGGCGTAATTGTTGCGATGACAGAACAAGAAGCAGAAGCCGCAGTACGCGATATGCTGGCGGGTAATGCGTTTGGTGAAGCAGGACATCGTGTGGTTATTGAAGAATTCCTTGATGGCGAAGAAGCCAGCTTCATTGTCATGGTCGATGGTAAAAATGTCTTACCTATGGCGACTAGCCAAGATCATAAACGCGTCGGTAATGGCGATACAGGCCCCAATACTGGTGGCATGGGAGCTTACTCACCAGCGCCTGTTGTTACGCAACAAATTCATGATCGCGTCATGAAAGAAGTGATTTACCCAACAGTTGAAGGTATGGCAGCAGAAGGCGCCCCTTACACTGGCTTTCTTTACGCCGGTTTGATGGTAATGGCCGACGGTACCCCCAAAGTGATTGAATATAACTGCCGTTTTGGCGATCCAGAAACGCAACCGATTATGCTACGTATGCAATCAGATTTGGTTGAGCTTTGCTTAGCTGCCATTGATGGCAAACTTGATAGCGTTGAGTCAAAATGGGATCCACGCGCAGCTATCGGAATCGTACTGGCGGCTGGCGGTTATCCTGCTGATTACTATAAAGGCGATATTATTCGTGGTTTACCTCAACAAGAATATACAGGAGAAAAAATCTTCCATGCAGGTACCACCAATAATACTCACGCTGACGTCATCACCAATGGTGGTCGAGTATTATGTGCAACAGCAATGGGTGACACAGTTTTTGCGGCTCAACAGCGTGCTTATGCATTAGCGCAACAAATCTCATGGAATGGCATGTTCTACCGTGATGATATTGGCTATCGTGCCATTAATCGCGAACAATAATTCTCAGACTTCACTTCTAAAAAAACGCGCTCACAAGGCGCGTTTTTTATGCCAAATATGTACCAAGCAAAAATAGCGACCAATTAGTCTTTTAATAAATTCGGGGCCACCAGGCACTGTTGCTGTCGACGTTGCAATAACACATCATCAACAATTAACTGCTGCTGTTGTAATTGTCCCCTGACGGCCATATACCCCTGACCTGATAATTTTTCAGCCGACGATTGAGCAATAACCTCGACTGGTTGTTGCTGCTGACAAGGAATGAATTGCTGTTGTTGCCAATGCCCTTGTACCCACGTTTGCTGATGATCAGACAGTTGTTCGACTGTCGCCGCTAATGCTTGTGCTTGTTGACGTAATTTATTAATTTTCTCATTGGATAACGGAATAATATTTTGCCCTTGTTGATAGCGTTGAAATACCGCTAAACCATGGCTATCAAACCGTAATTGCAGCTGAAAAGGAATTAAGCTGCCATCGATATGTTGCTGACCTTGTTGATAGAGCTCAAACAGCTGTCCTGAACGCCAACGATAGTTAGCTTGATATTGCCCTAGATTTGGAGAGAAAACACGCTCACTGAGCGTTATGGGCTGATCGGGGCGAAAGGTATACCAATAAAAATGAGGACCATCAGTTGCCATTTGAGCAACAGTGACGGTTTTTGGCGTAATTACTGCATTTTCAGCTATGTCGCTTGCCGCACAGCCTGTAAATAAAAATACAACCGCCAGAGAAAGCGTTATACGTTTCATAAAAAAAACGCCAGTCGCAAATGCAAACTGGCGCCATTTTCAATTACTTTAACGCGTCTTTAAGTGCCTTGCCCGCTACAAACGCCGGAACGTTAGCAGCAGCAATTTGAATTTCCGCACCAGTTTGAGGGTTACGGCCAGTGCGAGCTGCACGATGATTCACTTTAAATGTACCAAAGCCAATTAGTTGAACCTGGTCGCCATCTTTAAGCGCATCAGTAACGCCTTCAAGAGTAGCTTCCAATGCTAACTTTGCTTGTGCTTTCGACAAATCTGCTTTTTCTGCGATCAGGTCAATCAGTTGGGTCTTGTTCATTAGGTTTCCCTTCTAAGGTTTTGGGCTTAATACCGCCCAACTCTAATTCAAAAGAAGCCTGTGTGGCAAAGGTTTGTCGGCTTTTATCTGTCTAAATGGAGACTCTTTAACCATAAACTGAGCTAAAGTTCACAAAATGTTACTAATAACATTCAAAAAAGAGTTGTTTTTATTTCCACCAGCCCCGATTAATATAGCCGAAATTCGCTGATTAATTGACAGGTTGATATGGTACTGCTTACGATTTACATCTCTGTAGCAATAGGGGTGTCGTTTATTTGTTCCGTTTTAGAAGCGGTTTTATTGAGTATTTCGCCGGGATATATCGGCACTTTACGTCAACAAAACCACCCCGCAGCAGCTAAACTTGCCGCACTCAAAGATAATATAGATCGACCCTTAGCCTCAATCCTAACCCTAAACACCGTAGCCCATACCGTAGGCGCTGCAACCGCAGGCGCACAAGCAACTGTTGTCTTTGGCAGCGAGTGGCTAGGGGTATTCTCTGGTGCGCTTACCGTAGGTATTTTATTACTGTCAGAAATCATTCCTAAAACGATTGGTGCTACTTACTGGCGTCAATTAGCGCCAACCAGTGCCATTTTATTACGCTGGATGGTGGTAATATTAATGCCTCTAGTATGGATATCCGAACAAATCACCCGTCGTTTAGCACACGGTCACGTCCAACCTAAACTACGTGATGAATTATCAGCCATGGCAATGCTAGCCCACGAATCAGGCGAATTGGGTGCTGGCGAATCTAAAATTCTCACCAATCTGTTGCAATTTAAAGATGTCAGCGTCACTAAGATCATGACTCCGCGTCCGGTATTATTCCGTGTCAATGCGGAGCAAACCATCAACGAATTTTTAACTAAGCATAAAGATAGCCCATTCTCACGCCCATTAGTGTTCAGTGAGCAAAGCGACAATATCGTCGGATTTGTGCATCGTTTAGAATTATTTGCAGAAAGCCAAGCAGGTAAAGGTGGTCAAGAACTGGGAGCATTAATGCGTCCCCTGCCTGTGATAATGAATAATGTCAGTGTTCCAAAAGCATTTGAACGCTTAATGAAAGAACGTTCACAGTTAATTCTTATTGTTGATGAATATGGCACCGTACAAGGCCTTGTGACTCTGGAAGATATTTTTGAAAGTTTAGTCGGCGAAGAAATTGTTGACGAAGCAGATAAAAATACCGACATGCAACAACTGGCTTATCAACGTTGGGATAAGTGGAAGAAAAAACATAAGATGATTGAAAATAATGATGATGATATTTAAGACACATCATTAATACTAACTACAAAAAAGGGACCATAAACGGTCCCTTTTTATTGTTCAGATTTCAGAATAATCACAAGGTATTGATCAGTTATTATCCACACAATAACTATAACCACTCATACGACTGACGATCCAGCCAAGCATCAATACCAATACTGTTGGTAAAACCCAACCTGCATAATAATGGTACAGTGGTAAATGTACATTTAACGCATTATCAACAGCTGTTGGCATCACCCCAAGAATATGAGCAGCATCAACACAACCAAATACCGCAGCCGTTGCTACCACAGTTAATACCGCCGCTTGAGATAACTGGTGACGTAACGGTGCGATCATTAACAACGCAATAGCAATTGGATGTAATGCCACCACAACAGGTAAGGTCACTTCTAATAGCTGCGCTAAACCAACATTCGCAATTAGGCCTGATAGCACCATAATTACCCATACACTTTTAGAGTAAGTTACTTTACTAAAACTGCGGCTATAAAATTCACTGCCTGCCGTTGTCACACCAATCGCGGTCGTCAAACAAGCTAGCACCAATACCGACCCTAAAATAATGGTACCAAAAGCGCCAAAATGTAAGTTAGTAAATGCCGTTAAAATTTCACCGCCATTTGCAAAACCTGTGCCTAAATCAGCACTGGTCACGCCAATATATGCCAGCGACAAATACACTAATGCCATTGCAGATGCATACATAATAGCGGCAATAAAAGTATATTTTGCGATAGCTTTAGGACACTTAACCCCCATCCCTTCAATCGCTCTAAAGATAACCCAGCCAAAACCAATTGAGCCAAGTGCATCCATGGTCATGTAGCCCTGTGTCATTCCTTCAGCCATTGCGCCAGTCGCATACGGCCCAGAAGCAACATGTACTTCACCAGAGGGGTACAACAATGCAACCACCGCCATAATCGTTAAAATAGTCAACAATACAGGTGTTAACCATTTCCCTAAGCTATCAACTAACTTTCCGGGATATAACGAAAATAAAATTGCCGCGAAACAAAACACAATAGAAAATGGAATTAAGCCACTATCACCAATAAATGGCGCCAAACTAAATTGATAAGCAACGGTAATAGTACGAGGAATAATAAAGGCTGGACCGATAACAATAAATAGCATAACCCAAAAGCCGGTTGCTAATGGTTTAGGCAACGCAGCGGTTAAATTATCAGAACCGCGTACCCAAGCCACAATCACTAATGCTATTGCAGGTAAGCCAACGCCTGTTAATAAAAAGCCCGCCATACCGCTAAGAAAATTATCTCCAGCTTGGTAACCTAAATAAGGAGGAAAAATTAAATTTCCCGCGCCTAAATACATGGCGAAAGTCATGAAGCCTAAGGCGGCGATATTACGTGCACTTAACATAGTATTCCTTGGTAATTACTTTGCAGCTTGGAGAAAGCGAGATGGGATGTTACGTAGTAGATCCTGCTAGCTTGCTCACAAGCTGACAGAAAAATAGGTATGGCCTGTCAGCCTTGAATAAGATTCAAAGAGAGCAGGAGGAGCGAAGTCGCCATTGATTTGCAAATAGCAACGATAGTTGGACTGAAGCAAGATATAACAACAGTTACAGTAGAATGCTTCATATTTGCCTCCTTCTAACTAACAGACCACGAATGGCGTAACTGAAGTGCTACGCAATGGTTATGTTATAAACGCCAACGGGCTACGATTACAATAGCCAAAACAAAATAAGTGGAATGGCGTAAACTTTATCCGCCAAGTAGTCATATTCACTGCTTTTAAAGCTTTAATTTAGAATAAATCACCAAACCAAATTAAACAATTTTTTAACATTAAACGGCGATTGTCTAATTATCACATCACAAACACCATTTATTCATTACAGTTCAAATAATAATTAACCTAAATCACACTAAAAAAATAACACTGAATAAAAAAAAAGAAGCCCATAGGCTTCTTTTTTTATTTCGCTAATAACGATTAATTACATTCAATACCAATATTACTAATTGGCTCATCACGTAACTCAGCACGTAAATCTTTAATCAAATCGATATCGCGACGCTCTGCTTCTTTTAGCGCGCGGAAAATTTCCCACTGAGTATCCCACTCTGCGCATACAGCTTCATTTTGTTTTTGATTATCGTTAGTAATTTCAATACCTGTTTGCGCCGACTCTAAATCTGCCACGGTTTCAGCAGATAAAGCACTTAACTTAACGACTGTTTCCAGCATCAAATCACGATCTAACATTGCATGCAGAAGATCGGCTAATGCAACACAAGCATCAATCGCAGGACGCACAGCGTACAGATCATAATCGTTTTCACTTGGTACCATGTCTTCTAACTTTTCAAGCTGGCTTTCAAAGTTAATTTTGGCATTTTTAACCGTGAGGATCTCCCACACGCTATCTAAGATCACTCGGTAACGTTGACCATCAGTAAACTGTGTTTCAGCACAGAAAAAAGCGTAATTCGGATACATACGCTCACATAACGACACCATAAAAGTCAGATGTTGCCAAGGTTCTAATTTTTCTAAACGTAACTGGATTGGATTCTTAAGCATGGGATAATCTACAGTAGTGATTTAGGTTGAAGTTTACTTGATAAACGAATGCTACAAAAGGAAAAGCATGATCAAAGTTAAGATCGTCTCTCGTCAGCAGCAACGTTATGTGCAATTACTCACTAACGCGCAGCTACCACAACTAGAAATAACGGAAGATCCACAACAAGCAACCATTTTGCTGGCTGATCCTCCTTTAATTGCCCCCCATTTAGCAAAATATCCACATTTACAATGGCTACAATCCACTTATGCTGGCATTGACGCGCTGATTAAACTCGAAATTAAGCAAAATTATCAACTGACCAATATTCGCGGGATCTTTGGTCCTTTGATCACCGAATATATTTTAGGTCACATTCTCAACCACCAGCGTCATTTCCATCAATATAAAGTGCAACAACAGCAATCACATTGGCAATCACATCCTTATCAATCCATGGTAGGTAAAACCATGGTGATTATCGGCACAGGCACTATCGGGCAACACTTAGCAAAGGTTGGAACAGTACTTGGCTGCCATATCATTGGCGTTAACCGCAGTGGTACCGCTGCCAGCGCTGATTTTCAGCAAACCTATGCCATTACCAACTTAAACACCGCTTTGACTCAAGCCGATTATGTCATTTCAATTTTACCCGCGACCACAGGCACAGATGATCTTTTTGATCAAGATAGCTTTAGTCACTGCAAAAATGCGCTATTTTTCAACGTAGGTCGAGGTAATGCTGTTAATGAACAAGCACTAATAATGGCACTTGAGCAACAACATATCACTCATGCTTTTATTGATGTATTCAAAACAGAACCCCTCAGGCCTGATCACCTTTTTTGGCACCACCCAAAGATCACCATTACGCCGCACATTGCAGCAGAAAGCTTTCCAGAACAAGTATTTACTATCTTTAAAGATAACTACTTCCGTTTTCAACAACAGCAAGAACTCAACTATCTTATTGATTTTAAAAGAGGTTATTAATGGATTAGACCACTAACTATTAATATTATCAGTAGTTTACATTCACATAACAATGACGATCCTAGTAAGATCCTACTTGCTTTATATGTATTTTTTAAACGTCTTAAAATAATGACAAAAAAAACCACACCCAAATGGTGTGGTTTTTATCAACCTAAGCTTCAATACACCGCTTACAGCGTACTTCTAAAGCAAGAATTATTTATGGTATGGCTTTGATAGCTCATGCACCGCATCAACAAACACACCCGCGTTTTCAGGTGGCACATCAAGATGAATGCCATGGCCTAAGTTAAATACGTGACCGGTACCTGTATCACCAAAACCATCTAAGATAGTCGCGACTTCTTGACGAATACGTTCAGGTTGAGCATAAAGTACCGATGGATCCATATTACCCTGAAGGGCAACTTTATCACCCACACGACGCTTCGCATCGCGAATATCAATTGTCCAATCTAAACCAATCGCATCACAACCCGTTGCTGCAATTTGCTCTAACCACATGCCACCATTTTTAGTAAACAGCGTTACAGGTACACGACGGCCATCATTCTCACGAATTAAGCCATCAACAATTTTATGCATGTAACGTAATGAGAACTCATTGTAATCGCGAGGCGTTAATACGCCACCCCATGTGTCAAACACCATAACAGCCTGTGCGCCAGCTTTGATTTGAGCATTTAAGTACTCAATTACACTGTCCGCCAGTTTATCTAGTAATAAATGAAGAGTTTGAGGTTCTGCATACATCATCTTTTTGATCTTAGTGAAAGCTTTAGAGCTACCACCTTCAACCATATATGTCGCTAGTGTCCACGGGCTACCAGAGAAGCCAATTAATGGTACTTCACCTTGCAAATCATGACGAATTTGGCGTACTGCATTCATCACATATTGCAATTCACCTTCAGGATCTGGTACACCAATACGTTCAACATCAGCTTTACAGGTAATTGGGTGACTAAATTTAGGCCCTTCACCTGCTTCAAAATACAATCCCAATCCCATTGCATCAGGAATGGTTAAAATATCAGAAAATAAAATTGCCGCATCCAATGGAAAACGCTTCAAAGGTTGAAGGGTTACTTCACTGGCTAATTCAGCATTTTTACATAGCGACATGAAGTCACCAGCAACACCACGCGTTGCACGATACTCAGGTAAGTAACGTCCAGCCTGACGCATCATCCATACTGGTGTGCAATCTACAGGCTGCTTTAGCAACGCACGTAGATAGCGGTCATTCTTTAATTCGCTCATTTGAGACTCCACGGGTTAATTCTGCGTCATATTGTAGCACTCATTAATCTTAACAACCGAGTGCAATTGCTTATCCCGCATTTATTAATGCGTATCGTTTTCATTATTAATCATCAAAGCAGTATCAATAAGCCGTCGTGCAATGGTGCCCAATGGTGCAACCTCAGGTAATTGGTCAGCACTCGCCCACATTGCATCAGTCAATTCTTCGTAGTCAGGTTTGATCTCGCCACCAGCATAATCAGCAATAAACCCTAACATCAAATTGGACGGAAACGCCCATGGCTGACTATCAAAATAACGAATATTTTTAACGCTAATCCCTGTCTCTTCAAATACTTCACGTGCGACGCACTGCTCTGCTGTTTCACCCGGCTCAATAAATCCCGCGATAACAGTATACATACCTGTTTTATGCCGAGGATGCTGTGCGAGCAACAATTGATTATCTTTGCGAACTGCAACAATGATACAAGGCGAAACCCGTGGATAATGCACACTATCACAACTTGAGCAATGCATCGCAAGCACGTTAGAATCTAATTGTAGCTGATGACCACAATGACAACAAAAACGCTGACTGTGCTGCATATACGCTAATTGTATCGCTCTACCAGCCAAAGCAAATAACACACTATCACCTGTTAGCAAGCATCTTAAATTAAAGAAATCAGCCTCATCAAAGCCACTTTCTTCAACTAACCAATACACAGGTACTGCATTAAAATACCCCACAATACGTTTAGTTATTGTGCTACAAATAAGCTGCTCACTTGTGCATAAAGGCAAACACCCATTTTGTAACAGCAACTTGCCATTTCTAATTACACACCAATAAGCCATATTCTCATTTTTTAACATTTTTATTACTTTCATCCTTGCAGCAGCGTAAATTTACTGGCAATCTAATCTTGAAACGGAATATTTATCCGAAACCATATCTCTTATATCAAGAGCCGGATCGCATAAGCATCGATATTAAGATGCTGATAGATCATGAGGATGTGCTCATGCTTAGTAAATTTGAACAAGTTAAAAAAGAATGGGGCGGCCATAACGATGTTATTGATCAATGGCTAATGATGCGCCAGCAACTTTTGATCGATTACTGTAAGCTAATCGGCATCACACCCAATGATGAAAATCGTCACCTACCTACCGCGTCCAAATTATGTTTATTTAGCGAAGATCTCGTTGATTATATTTCAGCGGGTCACTTCAAGATTTACGATAACGTAATGGCACGCTGGCATCAAACAGGCTTTTCACCAACAGACGAAATGTCTGCCCTCTACGCAAAAATCACGCTAACGACTGAACCATTATTAAACTTTAATGATAGCTATGGTGCTATCAATGATAATGATCCATTAGATTCCCTTGATGACGATTTATCACAACTTGGTGAATTAATGGAATCTCGCTTTGCGCTAGAAGATAAATTAATTGAATTAATCAGTGATAGCCTCGCTTGTCCTCCTGGTGCTTAACCACTAGCACCAATAGCCAATATCACACATTATTGTGGCAGTGACCTTGCTGCCACCTATTCCTCGCACCTCGCACCTCGCACCTCGCACCTCGCACCTCGCACCTCGCACCTCGCACCTCGCACCTCGCACCTCGCACCTCGCACCTCGCACCTCGGGATCATTTTCCCCACTTTCTAACTCAACCCCAAACTAAATCTTAAATCGCAGCCAATAAAAAAGGCACCCCGAAGGATGCCTTTTAGAATCAGTCACGATAAGAATTAATTCTCGTCGTTAAGACCTGCATTCAATAGTGCCGCTAAGTCTTGAGAGGCTTGCTCTGCATCAACTTGTGGTGCTACTGGCTCCAGTTCAACATTACGTTGATTCTGACGACGTTGGTGGTAAGAGAAACCAGTACCCGCTGGGATCAAACGACCCACGATTACGTTTTCTTTCAGACCACGAAGCTCATCACGCTTACCAGAAACAGCTGCTTCTGTTAGTACGCGTGTTGTTTCCTGGAACGATGCTGCTGAGATGAATGACTCAGTCGCAAGCGATGCTTTAGTGATACCAAGTAAGTCGCGAGAGAAGCTTACTAGTGTCTTACCTTCAGCTTCTAGCTGACGGTTAGCAATCGTTACGCGAGAGAATTCAACTTGCTCGCCTTCTAGGAAATCAGAGTCACCAGCAACAGTGATAGTTACCTTACGTAGCATTTGACGAATGATAGTCTCAATGTGCTTATCATTAATCTTAACGCCTTGTAGACGGTAAACTTCCTGAACTTCGTTAACGATGTATTCTGCTACTGCGTGAACACCACGTAGACGTAGAATATCGTGCGGAGTTTCTGGACCATCGGCAATTACGTCACCCTTCTCAACTTTTTCACCTTCGAAAACGTTAAGTTGGCGATGCTTCAGGATCATCTCTTCGTACGGTTGACCTTCACTTGGAGTGATGATCAAGCGACGCTTACCTTTAGTTTCTTTACCGAATGATACTGCACCGGTAATTTCTGCCAAGATAGCTGGTTCTTTAGGCTTACGAGCTTCAAACAAGTCAGCAACGCGTGGTAGACCACCCGTGATATCCTTGTTACCGCTAGATTTTTGCGGAATACGTGATAACGTATCACCGATGCCAACCATAGCGCCATCGTCAAGCTGAACAATCGCCTTACCAGGTAGGAAGTATTGAGCTGGCATCTCTGTACCAGGGATCATTACATCGTTACCATCTGCATCAACAAGTTTGATAGCTGGACGCATATCTTTACCTGCTGCTGGACGTGCTGCTGGATCAGTTACTTCGCTTGAAGATAGACCGGTTAGATCATCTGTTTGACGAGAAACTGTTACGCCATCAATCATATCAACGAACTGGATACGACCAGCCACTTCAGTGATGATTGGCATGGTGTGAGCTTCCCAGTTTGCTACTGTTTCACCAGCAACAACCTCAGCGCCATCACCTTTAGTTAGCAACGTACCGTAAGACAGTTTGTAGTTCTCTTTTGTACGACCAAGCTTATCAATGATGCTTAGCTCAGATGCACGAGAAGTAATTACAAGCTTACCAGCGTTGTTAGTTACGAACTTCGCATTATGCAGTTTCATAGAACCCGTAGTTTTCACTACGATCTTATTATCTGCAGCTGCTGCTGATGCCGCACCACCGATGTGGAACGTACGCATTGTTAGCTGTGTACCAGGTTCACCGATAGACTGCGCCGCAACAACACCTACTGCTTCACCTGAGTTGATCAGGTGACCACGAGCAAGGTCTCGACCGTAACAGAACTTACAACAACCGAAGTCGTTTTCACACGTTACAACAGAACGTACTTTAACTTGGTCAACAGAGTTCGCTTCTAGAATCTCACACCACTTCTCATCAAGAAGTGTATTACGTGGTGCTAGAACTTCTTCTGTACCAGGAATAAAGACATCTTCAGCAACAACACGACCAAGAACACGATCGCCTAGTTGTTCCTTAACATCACCACCCTCGATAAGAGGCATCATGGTGATACCAGCGTGAGTACCACAGTCATCTGCTGTGATTACCACGTCTTGCGCAACGTCTACTAGACGACGCGTTAGATAACCTGAGTTCGCTGTCTTAAGTGCGGTATCCGCAAGACCCTTACGAGCACCGTGTGTAGAGATAAAGTACTGTAGTACGTTTAGACCTTCACGGAAGTTCGCAGTGATCGGCGTTTCGATGATTGAGCCATCCGGCTTAGCCATCAGACCACGCATACCCGCCAACTGACGAATCTGTGCAGCAGAACCACGCGCACCAGAATCGGCCATCATGTATACACTGTTGAACGATTTCTGTTGTTCTTCAACGCCGTCACGGTTAATAACGGTATCAAAAGACAAGTTATCCATCATCGCTTTAGCAACTTGTTCGTTGGCTGTAGCCCAGATATCGATAACTTTGTTGTAACGTTCACCAGCAGTCACAAGACCTGACTGGAACTGCTCTTGAATTTCAGCAACTTCTGCTTCTGCTTCTGCGATCTTAGTGTACTTAGCCGCAGGTACAACCATATCGTCGATACCAACAGACACACCAGAAAGTGCCGCGTAAGCAAAACCTGTGTACATAATTTGGTCAGCAAAGATAACAGTATCTTTCATGCCCAATTTACGGTAACAAGTGTTAAGAAGCTTAGAAATTTGCTTCTTACCAAGTGCTTCAGTGTTAACAAGGCTAAATGGCAAACCTTTAGGAACGATAGGCCATAGCATTGCACGACCAACAGTAGTATCAACTAAGCCAGTATTCTCGACAAAGTTACCCTGCTCATCTTTCACAAATTCAGTGATACGCACTTTAACGCGAGCGTGAAGCTCTGCCGTCTTAGTACGGTATGCTTTCTCAGCTTCTGCTGGTCCAGCAAGGTACATGCCTTCACCTTTCGCGTTGATACGATCACGCGTCATGTAGTAAAGACCCAATACAACGTCCTGAGAAGGTACGATGATCGGATCACCAGATGCTGGTGAAAGGATGTTGTTGGTAGACATCATTAGAGCACGTGCTTCAAGCTGTGCTTCAAGAGTCAGTGGCAAGTGAACCGCCATCTGGTCACCATCGAAGTCGGCGTTGTATGCCGCACAAACTAGTGGGTGAAGCTGAATCGCTTTACCTTCGATTAGTGTTGGTTCAAATGCCTGAATACCTAGACGGTGCAATGTTGGTGCACGGTTAAGCATTACTGGATGCTCACGAATAACTTCGTCTAGGATATCCCAAACGATCGCTTCTTCGCGCTCAACCATCTTCTTAGCAGCTTTGATAGTAGTCGCAAGACCACGAGTCTCTAGCTTGCCATAGATGAATGGCTTAAATAGCTCTAGTGCCATCTTCTTAGGAAGACCACACTGGTGCAAGCGTAGGTATGGACCTACTGTGATAACAGAACGACCTGAGTAGTCAACACGCTTACCAAGCAAGTTCTGACGGAAACGACCCTGCTTACCTTTGATCATGTCAGCCAAAGATTTCAGAGGACGCTTGTTAGAGCCTGTGATAGCGCGGCCACGACGACCGTTATCTAGCAATGCATCAACAGATTCCTGCAGCATACGCTTTTCGTTACGTACGATGATATCAGGAGCAGCCAGGTCAAGTAGACGCTTCAGACGGTTGTTACGGTTAATAACACGACGGTAAAGATCGTTAAGATCTGAAGTCGCGAAACGGCCGCCGTCTAGTGGTACCAACGGACGAAGATCCGGCGGTAATACTGGCAGTACAGACAGGATCATCCACTCAGGATTGTTTCCAGACTGTAGGAATGCTTCAACCAATTTAAGACGCTTGGTTAATTTCTTACGCTTGGTTTCAGAGTTAGTTTCTTCTAGCTCTTCACGCATGTTTTCGATTTCAGCATTTAGGTCCATATTGCCTAAAAGTGCTTTAACCGCTTCTGCGCCCATTTTAGCGTCGAACTCGTCGCCCCATTCTTCAAGTGCATCCAAGTACTGCTCTTCAGAAAGCAGCTGGCTACGCTCAAGGTTGGTCATACCAGGTTCGATAACTACGTATGATTCAAAGTAAAGTACACGTTCGATATCACGTAGAGGCATGTCCATTAACAGACCGATACGAGATGGTAGTGACTTTAAGAACCAGATGTGGGCAACAGGTGAAGCAAGCTCAATGTGACCCATACGCTCACGGCGTACTTTAGTCTGAGTAACTTCAACACCACATTTTTCACAAATCACACCACGGTGCTTCAAGCGCTTGTACTTGCCACAAAGACACTCGTAGTCTTTTACCGGGCCAAAGATACGTGCACAGAAAAGACCGTCACGCTCAGGCTTGAAGGTACGATAGTTGATTGTTTCTGGCTTTTTAACTTCACCAAAAGACCATGAACGAATCATGTCAGGTGAAGCTAGACCGATTTTGATAGCATCAAATTCTTCGGTCTTATGTTGTGCTTTCAGAAACTTAAGTAAGTCTTTCACATTCGGCTCCTGTGAGGAGTTGACCCATAAAGGCGCCAGGACTACTGGCGCCTTCATATTTATACCGGAGTAACTAATAAGTATAGGTGACTAACCTAATCTTATTCGTCTTCCAGCTCGATGTTGATACCCAACGAGCGGATTTCTTTCAACAATACGTTGAATGATTCCGGCATACCAGGTTCCATACGATGATCACCGTCAACGATGTTTTTATACATCTTCGTACGGCCGTTAACGTCATCTGACTTAACGGTTAGCATTTCTTGAAGGGTGTAAGCTGCGCCATATGCTTCAAGCGCCCATACTTCCATCTCACCGAAACGCTGACCACCGAACTGAGCTTTACCACCCAGCGGCTGCTGAGTAACAAGGCTGTAAGAACCGGTAGAACGGGCGTGCATCTTGTCATCAACCAAGTGGTTCAGTTTAAGCATGTACATGTAACCAACAGTTACAGGACGCTCAAATGCATCACCAGTACGGCCATCAAACAACTTCAGCTGACCAGACGTTGGTAGATCACCTAACTGTAGCAATTCTTTAATTGATGATTCAGGTGCGCCATCAAATACAGGAGTTGCAATAGGTAGACCTTTACGAAGGTTTTGTACAAGTGTACGTACTTCGTCGTCTGATAGTTCAGCAATGTCAACCTTCTGGCGAGTATCACCAAGATTGTAAACACGTTGTAGGAAGTTACGGAACTTATGTAACTCCTGCTGTTCTTTCAGCATGTCGTTAAGTTTGTCACCGATACCTTTCGCCGCAAGACCTAAGTGAGTCTCGAGGATCTGACCGATGTTCATACGTGACGGTACACCCAATGGGTTTAGTACGATATCAACAGTCTGACCTTTTTCATCGTAAGGCATGTCTTCAACAGGGTTGATCTTAGAGATTACACCCTTGTTACCGTGACGACCTGCCATCTTATCACCAGGTTGAATGCGACGACGAACAGCTAGGTATACTTTAACAATCTTAAGTACGCCAGGTGCTAGGTCATCACCCTGAGTGATTTTACGACGTTTAGTTTCAAACTTCTTATCGAACTCAGCTTTCAGTTCATCATACTGTTCTGCAAGCTGTTCCAATTGGTTTTGTAAAGTTTCGTCGTCAAGCGTTTGTGCAAACAACGTATCGCGGTTCATTGAAGAAATCTTATCTTCGCCGTAACCTGCAGATAGTAGAAGCGTACGAACACGAGCAAGAAGACCACCCTCAAGGATCTGGAATTCTTCTGTGATATCTTTCTTCGCTTCTTTCAGCTGCATCTCTTCAATTTCAAGAGCACGCTTGTCTTTCTCAACGCCATCACGAGTAAATACTTGTACGTCAATGATCGTACCAGTAACACTACCAGGAACACGTAGAGATGAGTCTTTAACGTCAGAAGCTTTTTCACCGAAGATAGCTCGTAGAAGCTTCTCTTCAGGCGTCAGTTGTGTTTCACCTTTAGGGGTTACTTTACCAACTAGGATGTCACCACCCTTCACTTCTGCACCGATGTAAACGATACCTGATTCGTCCAACTTAGAAAGCGCTGCTTCACCCACGTTAGGAATGTCGGCAGTGATTTCTTCAGAACCCAACTTCGTATCACGTGCCACACAAGAAAGCTCTTGAATGTGGATAGTAGTGAAACGATCTTCCTGAACTACACGCTCAGAAACTAAGATGGAGTCTTCGAAGTTGTAACCGTTCCAAGGCATGAACGCGATACGCATGTTTTGACCAAGCGCAAGCTCACCAAGGTCTGTTGAAGGACCATCAGCAAGAACATCACCACGTGCTACTGGCTCGCCAGGTAGTACAGTTGGACGCTGGTTAATACATGTGTTCTGGTTAGAACGGGTGTACTTAGTCAAGTTGTAGATATCGATACCTGCTTCACCAGGAATCAATTCGTCTTCGTTAACTTTGATAACGATACGAGAAGCATCTACAGACTGAACTTGGCCGCCACGTTTAGCAACAGCAGTTACACCTGAATCAACACCGATTTGACGCTCGATACCAGTACCAACTAACGGCTTATCAGCACGGATAGTAGGTACAGCCTGACGTTGCATGTTCGCACCCATAAGGGCACGGTTAGCATCATCGTGTTCTAGGAACGGGATTAGGGATGCCGCCACAGATACAACCTGGTTGGTTGCAACGTCCATGTATTGAACATGGTCACGTGGGTGCAGACCTGAATCGCCTTTCTGACGAGCAGTGATCAATTCGTCAGCAAAAGAACCATCTTCGTTAAGCGCGGCGTTTGCCTGTGCAATAACGTATAGGCCTTCTTCAATTGCTGATAAGTATTCGATTTGATCCGAAACTTTTCCGTCTACAACTTTACGGTAAGGTGTTTCCAAGAAACCGTAAGGGTTACAACGCGCAAATACAGATAGCGAGTTGATTAGACCGATGTTTGGACCTTCAGGAGTTTCGATAGGACATAGACGACCGTAGTGAGTCGCGTGTACGTCTCGAACCTCAAAGCCAGCACGTTCACGAGTCAGACCACCTGGACCAAGCGCCGAGATACGACGTTTGTGAGTAACTTCTGACAACGGGTTGTTCTGGTCCATAAACTGTGACAATTGAGAAGAGCCAAAGAACTCTTTCACTGCCGCAGAAATAGGCTTCGCGTTGATTAAGTCTTGAGGCATGATTGCATCAAGATCGCCTAAACTTAGACGCTCTTTAACAGCACGCTCAACACGAACTAGACCTACACGGAATTGGTTTTCAGCCATTTCGCCCACAGAGCGAATACGACGGTTACCAAGGTGGTCGATATCATCAACCTCGCCTTTACCGTTACGGATATCGATCAACTTCTTCATCACTTCAATGATGTCGTCGTTGCTCAGGATACCAGGACCAGTTATTTCTTCACGAAGAAGAGAACTGTTGAACTTCATACGACCAACAGCAGAAAGATCGTAACGATCTTCTGAGAAGAACAAGCTTTCAAATAATTGATCAGCTGCTTCGCGTGTTGGTGGCTCGCCAGGGCGCATCATACGGTAGATTTCTACCAATGCACTTAGACGGTCAGTACTGTTATCAACACGTAGTGTCTCTGACATGTACGGACCATGGTCTAAATCGTTCGTAAATAGAACTTCAATAGACTTATGACCAGCCTGAGATAGAAGTGCTAATGCTTCCAAGCTTAATTCTTGGTTAGCCGTAACAATCAGTTCGCCAGTTTCTTCGTTGATGTAATCACGTGCAGCGATTTTACCAACGATATATTCAACAGGTACTTCGATGCTATCAATGCCATCTTTCGCCAATTGACGAATATGACGAGCAGTGATACGACGACCTTGCTCTACGTAAACAGTACCGTTTGCTTCGATATCAAAGCTTGCAGTTTCACCACGTAGACGATCAGGTACTAACTCCATAACTAGAGACTTGCCGCGTACTTCGAAATTAATCTTATCGAAGAACATGTCAAGAATCTGTTCAGTTGTGTAGTTAAGTGCGCGAAGGATAATAGACGCAGGTAATTTACGACGACGGTCGATACGTACGAATAGATTATCCTTAGGATCGAACTCGAAATCCAACCATGAACCACGGTAAGGGATAACACGAGCGTTATATAACACTTTACCTGAGGAGTGGGTTTTACCCTTATCGCTGTCAAAGAATACACCAGGACTACGGTGCAGCTGAGATACGATAACCCTCTCGGTACCGTTAATAACGAATGTACCGTTATCTGTCATGAGCGGAATTTCGCCCATGTAAACTTCTTGTTCTTTAATGTCTTTTACGGTGCCAGCCGGCGCATCTCGATCATACATGACCAGACGTAGCTTCACGCGTAGTGGAGCAGAATAAGTTACGCCACGAATTTGACATTCTTTGACATCGAAGACCGGCTCACCGAGACGATAGCTAACGTATTGCAGCTCGGAATTGCCATTATAGCTCTGGATTGGAAAAACAGAGCGAAAGGCAGCTTCTAGACCGTAATGCCCTTCTGGATCCTGCTCGATAAATTTTTGGAAAGAATCAAGCTGGATCGATAGCAAGTATGGTGCATCCAACACTTGTGGACGCTTACCAAAATCCTTACGGATACGCTTTTTCTCGGTATAAGAGTAAACCATAGGTTCCTCAGATCGCTGATAAGTGATCCAAACTACCCCATATCACATGCGGGGGTAGTGACTAATCGTTGTTTTTATAGTAGGAATATTCTAATGAAACTAGAATATTTTTTACGCAGACAGTGGATACAAAACAAGGTAAAAATACCACCGGTCTATAGCGCAAAAAGGCCGGTGGCATTTTTGCCACCAGCCAATAGCCATAAAAGGCTATGAAATCAAATAATAATTATTTAACTTCAACAGAAGCACCAGCTTCTTCTAATTGAGCTTTAAGAGCTTCAGCTTCAGCTTTATCTACGCCTTCTTTAACAGCAGCAGGAGCGCCGTCAACTACAGCTTTAGCTTCTTTAAGACCAAGACCAGTTGCGCCACGTACAGCTTTGATAACTTGTACTTTGTTAGCGCCAGCAGCTGTTAGGATTACGTCAAATTCAGTTTGCTCTTCAGCTGCGTCTGCAGCTGCGCCGCCTGCAACTACTGCAGCAGCAGCAGTAACACCGAATTTCTCTTCCATAGCTTCGATAAGCTCAACAACTTGCATTACAGACATTTCTGCAACTGCGTCTAGGATTTGCTCGTTAGTGATAGACATAACAATTCTCTTTTAAAGTCAACAATAAGTATAAATAGTAATCAGATAAAGCGCGGCAATTAAGCTGCAGCTTCTTCTTTCTGATCACGTACAGCCGCGATAGTACGTACAAGTTTACCAGCAGACGCTTCTTTCATGCACATCATTAGGCGTGCGATAGCTTCGTCGTAAGTTGGTAGAGTTGCTAGTACATCAGCGTTGGCAATAGCGCCTTCGAATGCAGCAGCTTTGATCTCGAAGCTTTTATTCTCTTTAGCGAAGTCTTTGAAAAGACGCGCTGCAGCACCTGGGTGCTCATTAGAGAAGCCGATTAGTGAAGGACCAACGAAAACGTCTTGTAGACATTCGAAGTTAGTACCTTCAACTGCACGACGTGCTAATGTGTTACGAACAACTCTTAGGTAAACACCAGCTTCACGAGCTTGTTTACGTAGAGTTGTCATTGCACACACACTAACACCGCGAGAGTCAGCAACAACTGCAGACAGGGCACCATTGGCAGCTTCGTTGACTTCAGCAACAATTGCTTTTTTGTCTTGAAGATTTAATGCCATTGGATTTGCTCCTGGATAATTTCTGGGTAACCCCAGTATTTACACCACTCACTGCCGGTTGACAGGAGAGTTTTACGGCGCAGATCCAAAAAAGACTTACATCAATCATGTTCTGGCACCGTCTACGTAGGTAAATTAAGTTCCGAAAAACACCTACGGTCTTTGACGGAGGTTAATTGAAAACAATCAACCTCAGCCACGAATTCGGAAGCGACAAATTATACACTAACTTATCGCTTCTGCAAATTAGTTTACGCTACGTTAGCTTTCAGAGAGTTCTGATCTAACGCTACACCTGCACCCATAGTGGTAGAGATGCTTACTTTCTTAATGAAAGTACCTTTCGCTGAAGACGGCTTAGCGCGCTTCAGTGCAACTAGAAGAGCTTCTAAGTTCTCTTGTAGTTGAGCGGCATCAAAGTTCACCTTACCGATAGTAGTGTGAATGATACCATTTTTGTCGTTACGGTAACGAACCTGACCAGCTTTAGCATTTTTAACTGCTTCAGCAACGTTAGGAGTTACAGTACCAACTTTAGGGTTTGGCATAAGACCACGTGGACCAAGAATGGTACCAAGTTGACCTACAACGCGCATTGCATCAGGAGATGCGATAACAACGTCAAAGTTCATTTCGCCTTTCTTAACAAGAGCAGCTAGATCTTCCATACCTACAAGCTCAGCGCCAGCTTCTTTAGCAGCTTCAGCGTTTGCGCCTTGTGTAAATACAGCAACACGGATGTCACGGCCAGTACCGTTAGGTAGTACAGTTGCACCACGAACGTTTTGGTCTGATTTACGTGCATCGATGCCAAGGTTAACAGCAACGTCAACACTTTCAACGAATTTAGCAGTAGCTAGTTCTTTAAGAAGAGCAACAGCCTCTGTGATGTCGTATTCACGAGTAGCATCTACTTTGTCGCGGATAACGCGCATGCGCTTAGTCAGTTTAGCCATTATCTTAACCCTCTACCACTAGGCCCATTGAACGAGCAGTACCAGCAATTGAACGCTTCATAGCTTCAATGTCAGCACCAGTCATGTCTGCAGCTTTAGTCTCAGCGATCTCTTGGATCTGAGCTTCAGTTACAGTACCCACTTTGTCAGTGTTCGGACGGCCAGAACCAGACTTAAGACCAGCAGCTTTAAGCAGAAGAACTGCAGCAGGTGGTGTCTTAGTGATGAACGTGAAAGAACGGTCACTGTAAACAGTGATAACAACTGGAGTCGGAAGACCTTTCTCTACTGAGTCAGTCTTAGCGTTAAACGCCTTACAGAATTCCATGATGTTTACACCATGTTGACCAAGAGCTGGACCAACTGGTGGACTTGGATTCGCTGCACCAGCTGCAACTTGCAGCTTAATGTAAGCTTCTACTTTTTTAGCCATTGCTATATACCTAATTTTGGGTTCAAACGTCTATTTTTAAACAAATAGACTCCCCGTCTAACGAAAGGGCGCGAAATTATAGCCTAATTCCACGCCCCTGACAATACGAGTTGAACAGAATTTGATCAGTTCTTTTCGATTTGACCGAACTCTAATTCTACTGGTGTTGCACGACCGAAAATTGATACAGAAACCTTAACACGGCTCTTATCATAATCTACTGATTCAATCGTACCATTAAAGTCAGCAAATGGACCATCTGTCACACGTACCACTTCACCAGGCTCAAATACTGTTTTATGTACTGGAGATTCACTAGCTTGTTGTAAACGGTTTAAGATCGCATCTGCTTCTTTATCAGAAATCGGAGCTGGACGATCAGAAGTACCACCAATGAACCCCATTACACGAGGGATACTACGTACAAGGTGCCACGTTTCATCGTTCATCACCATTTGTACAAGTACATAGCCAGGGAAGAACTTACGTTCACTCTTACGGCGTTGACCGGCACGCATTTCTACCACTTCTTCCGTCGGTACTAAAACCTCGTCAAAGTGCTCTTCCATACCATGAATTTTGATATGTTCACGTAGTGATTGCGCTACACGGCCTTCAAAACCTGAAAAAGCCTGTACTACATACCAACGTTTCTTTGGAGCTTCGATCATGAATTCTTACCTCACGCGCCAGTAACTAGGCGCACTAAACGGACCATAATGCCATCAATACCCCAAAGGGCTAATGCCATTACGACAGTGACTGCTAGAACAATAAAGGTTGTCTGCGTAGCTTCCTGACGAGTAGGCCACACTACTTTGCGGACTTCCATGCGTGACTCACGTGCAAACGTAATCACGGATTTACCTTTAGCTGTTAGTGCGGCAAAAATACCAGCAATAACCACAAGGGCTACCACGGCAGAAGAGCGCAGAACAACAGAAACATCACTGTATAGGTAATTACCAACCACAGCAGCAGCTAGCAAAGCAAAAACCACGACCCATTTCAGGCCATCCATTTTGCTTTCGCTTTCTTGGTTTTCGGCATTCGCTTTCATACAACCAACCTGTAACTAGTCTTAATCATCTAGACGAAAATGACCCCGCGAGGGCGAGGTCAGGATGAAGAAAAAGGTCTAAGCCTTTAATAACATTATTAAAAACTTCATCTTTACGAAATTTCACTTCTACACTTTGGACAAAAAACACGCAGTTTCAAGTTGAAGTGTAGAAAAAGGGCATCAAATGATGCCCTTTTTAGTGCTCTATCGTCAAATTTAATTCAACGATATTAGCGTAACTTATGCAAC
>NZ_JAYXUH010000021.1:0-75856 GCF_036040035.1 Photobacterium sp. S4TG1 | reverse complement strand
ATTCGAACCTCCGACCGCCTGGTTCGTAGCCAAGTACTCTATCCAGCTGAGCTACGCGCGCACTGGGTTTCTTTTGGAAAATTTACATCCAGAAACCATTCCTTTTAGCTATAAAAGGAATTATGCAATCGCCAAATCTTACCTTGCGGTAATTTTTAACAAAAGCAAAGAATGGCGGTGAAGGAGGGATTCGAACCCTCGATACGGGATAAACCGTATACTCCCTTAGCAGGGGAGCGCCTTCAGCCTCTCGGCCACCTCACCACACAAATAGGTATAAGTAACACGTTAATTTATATGATTAACCTATTGCTTAAATAATGGTGCGCGCGGGAGGATTCGAACCTCCGACCGCCTGGTTCGTAGCCAAGTACTCTATCCAGCTGAGCTACGCGCGCACTGGGTGTTTCTTGCTAAAGAAAACACCATATTGATTTCAACATCGTTGCCATCAATAAAGAATGGCGGTGAAGGAGGGATTCGAACCCTCGATACGGGATAAACCGTATACTCCCTTAGCAGGGGAGCGCCTTCAGCCTCTCGGCCACCTCACCACACAATTCGGTGCAAGTAACAAGTGATACTAGTCGCTAAAACTAATATGACTCATTGCTTAAATAATGGTGCGCGCGGGAGGATTCGAACCTCCGACCGCCTGGTTCGTAGCCAAGTACTCTATCCAGCTGAGCTACGCGCGCACTGTGCTTTGTTACCGCTGCATTATCCCAAATTAAGATAATTAAATCAATAAGAAAGCGTTCACAATATCCATTAAAAAATAATGGCGGTGAAGGAGGGATTCGAACCCTCGATACGGGATAAACCGTATACTCCCTTAGCAGGGGAGCGCCTTCAGCCTCTCGGCCACCTCACCATGTTGTGGAGGCACATATTACTGTTAGCCCAAAATAAGTCAAACACTTTATTGATAAAAACCAATACTTGCCGCACGAATGAACACTAAGTAAGCAATGAGACAATTAATGCGACGTAGCCACGAAAATATTCACTTTATAGGACAGATAACACATTCAAAAACGAGTTCAATAAACATCGTCTTTGGACTAAATTTAATTACGACTTATTAAGGTATTACTTTTCTACAGGCACAAAAAAGGCCAGGATAATTATCCTAGCCCTCTTTGAATCAGTAGTTACCAGTACTCGGAGTACCAGCTTCTTTTTCTGCTTGAATTCGCATGTATATTTCTTCACGGTGAACAGATACTTCTTTAGGTGCGTTAACACCAATACGTACCTGATTTCCTTTAACACCTAGAACAGTAACAGTTACTTCGTCACCGATCATTAGAGTTTCACCTACACGACGTGTTAAAATTAGCATTCGAGTGCTCCTTGAGTAATCTCAGTCTTATAAGAATTTAACGTTTTATCCAATAAAATTCACAATTTCGTAAATAGCCGTGGCTCAAGAAACAGCAAGATGCGATAGATTACCGAAACACGGGTTATCGACCACAAATTTTTCATGGATTAAATCAACAGCTGTAAGATGATCATCATCATTAATTAATAAAGATAAACATTTCTTATCGCCCTGATATGTATGCACTGTAATGCCAGCCTCTTGTAACACCATTTGAATAGGCTCCAAATGTTGCTGAATATCCTTTCCAATCAAGGAAAGTATAGAGACCATACCAATATGGCGCATTTTGCTATCAAACACTAGTCTTAAACGTGCTAAATCATCATTAGAAATAACGATTTGTGATATGTCATCACTAGAATTAGTTGATAAATTCCAAGCTGTCAAACCATATAGACCCAGCTGCTCATTAAGAACAGTTGCTGGTAGTGTAATGCTAACTAAAACCTGCTGCCTTTGGAGCGCAACACCAATGATGTTTTGATTACTCATTACATCAAAATTCACTAACGTTCCCTGCCCTTCCTCAAATGAAGAAAGAACCCGCAATGGAACGCGATGTTGGCATGCATACTCTACAGACTGTAATTGTAGCACTTTTGCCCCTAGGCGCGCCATGCAAGTCATGTAATCAAAGTGAATAACGTCTAAACGAGCCGCACTTGGTACAATTCTTGGATCTGTAGAATACACTCCGTCAACATCTGTAAAAATTTGACATTCGTCTGCATTAAGCGCACTAGCAATAGCAACCGCAGTGGTATCTGACCCGCCACGTCCCAAGGTTGTGATATTGCCATCAACATCACGCCCTTGGAAACCGGCCACGACAACAATGTTGTCTTGGCCTAGTAATGTGGTCATATTCTGGGTTTCAACCTCATGGATAGTGGCATTATTAAAGTTGCTATCGGTATGGATAACAACTTGATCCGCCGTCAATGAGGTCGCACTATAGCCTCGTTTATTCAACGCCATAGCTAATAAAGCAATTGATACTTGTTCACCCGCAGCAAGCAAAACATCTAGCTCTCGCGGTGTAGGAATAGCATCAATTTGCTTAGCTAAGCCCAATAGCCGATTGGTTTCACCGGCCATTGCAGACAATACAACAACCACTTGGTGGCCACACTGGCGAGCTTTGATTACTCGCTCAGCAACGGCTTCTATTCGTTCAATACTACCAACTGATGTACCACCAAATTTCTGCACTAATAGTGCCACATTACCTCTCCAGTGATTACAGTTTGTCAGCTAGCCATGGTGCAACAGTCTCTAATGCTGCAGGCAATGCTGCTGCGTCAGTTCCGCCAGCTTGTGCCATGTCAGGACGACCGCCGCCCTTACCGCCAACTTGCAATGCTACCAAATTAACTAACTCACCAGCTTTTACTTTGCCAATTAAATCTTTAGTAACACCAGCAATTAAGCCGACTTTACCTTCGCTAACATTACCTAATAACACCACACCGCTACCTAGTTGATTTTTTAACTCATCAACCATGCCACGTAATGCTTTGTTATCAGCGCCGTCAAGTTTGGCAATTAATACTTTAATGCCATTAATTTCTTGTGCTTTATTGATCAAGCTAGCGCCTTCTTGTGCCGCTAGCTTGTCTTTTAACTGTTGAATTTCTTTTTCTAGTTGTTTGCTGTGTGACACTAACGCAACCACTTTGCTAACAACAGACGCCACATCAGACTTCACTAAACGTGCAGTTTTCGCCAGCATCATATCTTCAGTGTGCATAGCAGCAATTGCGCCAGCACCTGTTACAGCTTCAATACGACGAATACCTGCGGCGATACCACTTTCAGATAAAATCTTAAATAGACCGATATCACCAGTACGGTTAGCGTGAACACCACCACAAAGCTCAGTCGAGAAATCGCCCATGCTTAACACACGAACTTGGTCATCGTACTTCTCACCAAACAATGCCATTGCGCCTTTTGCTTTCGCAGCTTCAATGTCCATGATGTTAGTATCAATACTATGGTTAGCACGAATTTGTTCGTTAACCATATTTTCAACAGCACGTAATTGTTCAGGTTTAACGGCTTCTAGGTTTGAGAAGTCAAAGCGAAGGCTATCCGCTTTTACTAATGAACCTTTCTGAGCAACATGATCACCCAAAATAGTGCGCAATGCAGCATGCATTAAGTGTGTTGCTGAGTGGTTTAAGCTAATCGCTTGACGACGCTCAGAGTCAACAGCTGCAGTCAATGATTGACCAACAGTAAGTGAACCTTCAACTAATTGGCCTTTATGACCCGTAGCAGCACCAAACTTTTGCGTATCGGCAACGTTAAACACCACGCCTTCAGCTGTTAGTAAACCGCTATCACCACATTGACCGCCTGATTCTGCATAAAATGGTGTATTTGATAATACAACTAATGCATTGTCGCCAGCATTGATCGCATCTACAGCATTACCGTCACGGTACAGTGCTACAACAACACCTTCACCATCCGTTGCGCTGTAACCACAGAACGTCGTTTCAGCATCAACTTTGATTGCGTCATTGTAGTCAACACCAAAGTTACCCGCATCACGAGCACGTTGACGTTGAGCTTCCATCGCAGTTTCAAAACCATCTTCATCGATTGAGAAGCCGCGCTCACGCGCAACATCGTTAGTTAAGTCAGCTGGGAAACCATAAGTATCGTAAAGCTTAAATACTGTTTCACCATCAAGTACGTTACCGTCGATGTTATCCAGTGCTTCATTTAGAATTGTTAGGCCACGCTCAAGTGTGCGGCTGAAGTTGTCTTCTTCAATCTTAAGTACTTTTTCTACTAGCTCTTGCTGTGCTTTAAGCTCAACACCCGCAGTGCCCATGATTTCAGCTAATGGACCAACAAGTTTGTAGAAGAATACGCCCTGTGCACCTAGCTTGTTACCGTGACGAACTGCACGACGAATAATACGGCGCAATACATAACCACGGCCTTCATTTGATGGCATTACACCGTCAGCAATAAGGAAAGCACAAGAACGAATATGGTCAGCAACAACACGTAGTGATTGATTAGACAGATCGTCATAGCCAATAACTGCTGCCGCTTCTTTAATTAGCGTTTGGAAAATATCGATTTCGTAGTTTGAGTGTACACCCTGCATGATTGCAGCAATACGCTCAATACCCATACCTGTATCAACAGAAGGCTTAGGTAGCGGTTCCATTGTGCCGTCAGCTTGACGGTTGAACTGCATAAATACGTTATTCCAGATCTCAATGAAACGGTCACCATCTTCCTCTGGTGTGCCTGGACGGCCACCCCAGATATGATCACCGTGATCATAAAAGATTTCAGTACATGGACCACAAGGACCAGTATCGCCCATTTGCCAGAAGTTATCTGAAGCAAAAGGTGCACCTTTGTTGTCGCCAATACGTACGATGCGATCTGCTGGAATACCAATTTCTTTATTCCAGATTTCAAATGCTTCATCATCACTTTCATAAATAGTAACAACAAGACGATCTTCAGGAAGCTTTAGCTCTTTGGTCAAAAATTCCCACGCATAACCAATCGCATCATGCTTGAAGTAATCGCCAAAACTGAAGTTACCTAACATTTCAAAGAAAGTATGGTGACGGGCAGTAAAGCCTACATTTTCAAGGTCGTTGTGTTTACCGCCTGCACGTACACAACGTTGAGCGCTTGTCGCACGTGTGTAGTTACGCTTTTCAAGACCTAGAAATGTATCTTTAAACTGGTTCATACCTGCGTTAGTGAATAACAACGTTGGGTCATTCGCAGGTACAAGAGATGAGCTTTCCACGATCTGGTGGCCTTTGCTCTCGAAAAATGCAAGATACGCGCGGCGAATCTCATCAGTGCTCATGTACATTGGCAAATCCTGAATTAATGCTTGGAATAGAAAGACAGAAAAACGCCTCATGGCGAATTTCTTAGATAATCGTTCAGTCCTCAAACCACAGGAACTATGAACAATCACCATCTAATAATAAAACTAAGATAAATTTTTTGGGGGCTATTGTAAAACAACGGTAGCTATTACGGGAAATGATATGTGACGAAATGTATCAAATAATCCCCATTAACACGTCGTCTTGGCACTGAACCCGCATGTAAACTATCCATATAACATATGAACTCACATCGATAATGGCGATAAATTTAGCATTAACGCCATTATAGTTCCGCTATCATAGCGATGTTTTTTTAAGCGAATACATTAATATTATTTATTAATTTCTTTTTCTGACAGCCCTTGTACTGAATGCAATAGCGATGCCACGATAGAGTCACTATCGATACTTTCACCATTTAATACTCGTGCCAGAATATCACTTGCAAACTGCTGTGGTGAAATCACAATGTCAGGATTAACACTTTTCACTTTATTTATATTCTTACTTTCATTAACCAATGCTACTGTTCGTGCAGAACTGGCTAATTCAATCGCCGATAACACAATAAATGCATTGTCAGCATCGTCATCACTCAATGCCAATACAGCTTTGGCATTCATCACTCCAGCTTGAGTTAAAATAGTGCCGTCACTGTAATCGCCAACAACCACATCTAACCCTTCCAGCTGGTCTTTAGCGACTTGCTGAATTCGAGGCGAAACAATTACAGTTATAGGTTGCTTACGTTCTGTTAATTGTTTGATGGTATTCACAGCTAGGCTTGATAAGCCACAAATTATAAAGTGATTAGTACGATCCATTTTTTTACTATTACCTTTAACAAGTCGTTCAAAACCACTATGAACAACAGGACCTAACACTGACGTTGCCGATGTGGCAAAGACGGTAATACCAGACACAATAACTGAAATAGTAAATAATCGTGCTGGCTCAGAAACAGGAACTATATCGCCATATCCTACCGTAGACATGGTTTCTATCGCATAATAAAACGCAGTCAATAAACTGGTGATCTTGGGATTAAACCCATCGCCAAAATACAATGCGCCATAGGTCGATGTTAATAAAAGCGTGATCACACTGATTAACGCAAAGATACTACCTGCGGCAACACTGCTTTTAGAAAAATATTTGCGCACCATAAACAATAAAATTAATGAGGCAATACCGTAATGAATATTATGCGTTTGCTGTGGATGAATATGATTTGTATAAAAAATATTGATCAGCATTAAAGTAAAACTGATCATCCATGATATTCGAGCTCTAAAAAAAAGACCTATCGAACTCATAACGATAAAAACACCCAACATAAAGTAAGGCGCATTGATCAAAAAGCTCGCATTTATCTGTTCATAATCACGAACATTAAACAACGTCAATAAATCAATCGGCAATCCGTAAATCGTATGAAAAATAAGCCCACTATTACCTAAAACAAACAAAGCCACAAAAATATGGCGCAGAGTGTAAAGCCACTTAGTAAACCGTCGAATAATATTCCCAATCCAACGTATAAACGACACGTGTTCTTTCATTACAAATACGCCTACCTACTAAACGTGAGGACTCAATTCAATGACCAATAAATATAACGTTAGCTATTTACTTGGCATATTAAAGCAGAAAACGCGGTAAATTTGTCAATTAAATTAGCGTCTATAAATACCATTACAACTTAAATTGAGCCCATAAAAAAACCCAGCACAATGGCTGGGTTTCTATCGACGTATTATATAGATACGCTAAATAGTCGTTTGATTAAAAAGCATCACCGTCTTCAGCATCAATAGCTGCAACATCCGGAGTTTCTGTTTCGGCAACGGCAGGCGATAACAGTAAATCACGCAATTTTTTCTCAATCTCAGCAGCAATTTCAGGGTTTTCAACAAGGTATTTGCAAGAGTTTGCTTTACCTTGACCAATTTTATTGCCTTGGTAGCTATACCAAGCACCTGCTTTTTCAACTAATTTATGTTTAACACCAAGGTCAATTAATTCACCATTACGGTTAAAACCTTGGCCATATAAAATCTGAGTTTCAGCTTGCTTAAACGGCGCTGCAATTTTGTTCTTAACAACTTTAATACGGGTTTCATTACCCACAACTTCATCACCATCTTTAATTGCACCAGTACGGCGAATATCAAGACGAACAGAAGCATAGAACTTCAATGCATTACCACCCGTTGTCGTTTCTGGGTTACCAAACATTACACCAATCTTCATACGAATTTGGTTAATGAAGATACACATACAGTTAGACTGTTTAAGATTACCGGTTAATTTACGCATTGCTTGCGATAACATACGTGCTTGAAGGCCCATATGTGAATCACCCATTTCACCTTCAATTTCAGCTTTTGGTGTAAGAGCCGCAACGGAGTCAACAACGATTAAATCAACGGCCCCTGAACGAGCTAGTGCATCAACAATTTCTAGTGCTTGCTCACCTGTATCAGGTTGAGACACAAGAAGTTGGTTAATATCAACACCCAGTTTTTCTGCATAAATTGGATCAAGTGCGTGTTCAGCGTCAATAAATGCACACGTCTTGCCTGTTTTTTGAGCTGCAGCAATCGTTTCTAAAGTTAACGTTGTTTTACCTGAAGATTCTGGACCGTAGATTTCTACAATACGTCCCATTGGTAAACCACCAGCACCCAGTGCAATATCAAGTGATAATGAACCAGTTGAAACAGTTTCGATATCCATAGTACGGTTATCGCCCAATTTCATAATTGAACCTTTACCGAACTGCTTTTCAATCTGACCTAACGCTGCGGCAAGAGCCTTTTGCTTGTTATCGTCCATTCGACTCTCCAACGGATGCTAAAATAAAGTAACTAAACTGGGTATGAGACTTAGTATACTGTCTATTCATACAGTGTCTAGTTCTGGTTTGCTTTTTTTTGTTAAATACGAATTTTTAAGGATAGGATCACAAATCCATCACTTCATTGACGCGACAAATCAGGCCAGATAATGCTTCAGTAATTGCTTGTTGTCTCACCTGTTGGCGCGAACCACTGAATAAGCAGCATCGTGTTTGTTGCCAGCCCGTTGCATCCGCCCAAGCAAACCATACGGTTCCCACAGGTTTATCATCAGTACCACCATCAGGGCCTGCAATACCACTAATTGCGACACTAATATCAGCACGTGACGCAGCTAAAGCGCCACAAGCCATTTCAAATACAACCGCTTCACTTACCGCACCAAATTCCATTAGGGCTTGCTCAGTAACGCTTAACATTTGTTTCTTAGCTTCATTACTATAAGTAATAAAAGCACGATTAAACCATGCTGAACTTCCCGGAACATCAGTAATCGCAAATGATACACCACCACCAGTACAAGACTCAGCGGTAGTTGCTACCCACTGTTTAGCGGTTAGTACTTCACCAAGTTCATAAGCCAATTGTTCAATATTTACCATTTGTGCCTCCAAGCTGGTTTCTATTTATTGCCTTTAATACATTGATGTATATCAGCTAACTTTACGCCTGTTCATCACCATTGCAAAGATGATAAAAAAAGTCCAATGGCTACTTTGCCCGATCCACTGATTCACGTATCCTTAGGCTTCATTATTTTATTGGTCGAGCTACGCCAAGTAGCCGACGTTGAACCAGCAAGAGTAGGCAATATCGTGACGATAAAAGGCTTAGAAAAACATACTCCTATGATGCAACAGTTCCTTCGGATCAAAGCTGAAAACCCTGATATTTTATTGTTCTACCGTATGGGCGACTTCTATGAGATGTTTTTTGATGATGCCAAGCGAGCTTCACAATTACTTGATATCTCGCTGACGAAGCGTGGCGCGACCAATGGTGAACCTATTCCAATGGCAGGTGTTCCTTACCATGCGGTGGAAGGTTACTTGGCTAAATTGGTACAGCAAGGGGTATCGGTCGCTATCTGTGAGCAGATTGGAGATCCCGCCACCAGCAAAGGTCCTGTAGAACGTAAAGTTGTCCGTATCGTAACACCAGGTACCGTCAGTGATGAAGCATTGCTGAACGAGCGTCGTGATAACCTTATTGCCGCTATTTATACTGCCAATAACAAATTTGGCTACGCAACGCTTGATATTACCTCTGGCCGTTTCATGCTAACCGAGCCAACAACAGAAGAAGAAATGCAAGCAGAGCTACAACGTACTAGCCCAGCTGAATTGCTTTATCCTGAAGATTTCACATATTTGCATTTAGTCGACCCCTTCAAAGGTAAACGTCGTCGTCCAATTTGGGAATTTGAATTAGAAACCGCACGCCAACAACTGACATTGCAGTTTGGAACGCGTGATTTAGTGGGCTTTGGGGTCGAGAATGCCAACTTAGGTTTATGTGCTGCCGGTTGTTTGATGCAATATGTCAAAGATACTCAACGTACAGCTCTACCGCATATTCGTGCAATCATCCTTGATACTCAAGATCATGCGGTCATTTTAGATGCTGCAACACGACGCAATTTAGAATTAACCCAAAACTTGGCGGGCGGTTTTGATAATACCCTAGCTGAAGTATTAGATCATACAGCAACCCCAATGGGTAGCCGTTTACTTAAACGTTGGTTACATCAGCCCATTCGCGATCAGCACCAATTAAATGGTCGCTTAAATGCTATTGAGGCCTTTAAAGACAGCGGAATGTTCGTCGATACGGCCAGTGTTTTACGCCATATGGGCGACTTAGAACGTATTGTTGCACGATTAGCATTACGTTCAGCGCGTCCTCGTGATTTAGCGCGTATGCGCACTGCAATGCAGTATTTGCCTGAACTAGCACAATTATTAGCTGACATTCCACAGCCTCGCATTGGGGAGTTAGCACAGCACAGTGCGCCAATGGATGATCTATGCCAACTACTTGAGCACGCGATCATTGAAAACCCACCGGTTATTATTCGTGATGGAGGCGTTTTAGCACCTGGCTATAATGCTGAATTAGATGAATGGCGTGATTTAGCCGATGGCGCTAAACAATATTTAACTGATCTTGAAACTCGTGAGCGTGAGCGCCACGATATTGATAGCCTAAAAGTCGGCTTTAATCAGGTTCATGGCTTCTTTATTCAGGTTAGCCGCGGTCAAAGCCACTTAGTCCCTGAGCACTATATTCGTCGCCAAACCCTAAAAAATGCTGAACGCTATATTATTCCTGAATTAAAAGAGCACGAAGATAAAGTACTTAATTCAAAATCAAAAGCCTTAGCACTTGAGAAAAAATTGTGGGAAGAGCTGTTTGATCAACTGCTGCCACATTTAGAACGATTGCAGTTAGCGGCAAGTGCATTATCTGAATTAGATGTATTAGCCAACTTGGCTGAACGCGCTGATAGCTTAAATTACTGCCGCCCACAACTAACCACGACCACAGGTATTAATATTACCGCGGGTCGTCACCCTGTGGTTGAGCAAGTATTAAGTGAACCGTTTATCGCGAACCCTATTGCGTTACATCAAGATCGTCGCATGTTGATCATTACCGGCCCTAACATGGGCGGTAAATCAACTTACATGCGTCAAACTGCACTGATTGCATTAATGGCACATGTTGGTTCATTTGTTCCAGCAGATGCGGTAACTATCGGCCCATTAGATCGCATTTTCACCCGTATTGGTGCATCAGATGATCTTGCTTCTGGCCGTTCAACCTTTATGGTCGAAATGACGGAAACCGCTAATATTCTCCATAATGCAACCAAACACAGTTTAGTCTTAATGGATGAAATTGGTCGTGGTACTAGTACTTATGATGGATTATCTCTTGCGTGGGCGAGTGCAGAATGGCTAGCTGATAAAATTGCGGCAATGACATTATTTGCCACTCACTATTTTGAGCTAACTGAATTACCGTCTTTACTTTCAGGCCTTGCGAATGTTCACCTAGATGCGGTTGAACATGGTGACAATATTGCATTTATGCATAGCGTTCAGGATGGCGCTGCCAGCAAATCTTATGGTTTAGCTGTGGCAAGTCTTGCAGGGGTCCCTAAAGCGGTGATCAAACGTGCTAAAATAAAGCTAAAGCAACTAGAAGCATTAGGGCATCAGAAAGCCCAACCATCAGTAGCAATAGCAGGGCAACCACCCCGAGAGGAACATCAACTAAGTTTGATTCCAGAGCCAAGTGAAGTTGAAGAAGCATTAACCAACGTCAATCCTGATGAGTTAACGCCACGTCAAGCACTTGATGAACTGTATCGATTAAAAGCATTGTTACGCTAATTACACATAAATTAAATGACATCAAAAAAGGACGCAACAGCGTCCTTTTTTATTTTCATCGTTCTAATGAGTATTCACTCGCATAAAAGTGTGAATAAAAAGACTGCTAGTATTAATACTCATGATGGTATTAGGCTACTTTCGTCATTGACACTTTTGCTTAAACTTCCTGATTAAATAGCGACTCAATACTTAGCCCTTGATGGGTTAACATGTCACGTAAACGACGTAATCCCTCAACTTGAATCTGACGAACACGCTCACGTGTTAAACCAATTTCACGGCCAACATCTTCTAATGTCGATGCTTCATAGCCTAATAAACCAAATCGACGCGCTAACACTTCACGCTGCTTGGGATTAAGATCTTGCAGCCAATGAACAATCGAATTTTTGATGTCATCATCTTGGGTCGAAGTCTCAGGGCTACCGCCTTTTTCATCAGGAATAATATCCAGTAAGGCTTTTTCAGAATCACCACCGATAGGATTATCAACCGAGCTTACACGCTCATTGAGACGAAGCATACGGTTAACATCATCAACAGATTTTTCAAGTTGCTGTGCAATGTCTTCAGCAGTTGGCTCATGATCAAGCTTTTGGGCTAATTCACGTGCCGTACGTAAATAAACATTAAGCTCTTTCACTACGTGAATAGGTAAACGAATAGTACGAGTTTGATTCATGATAGCCCGTTCAATCGTTTGACGGATCCACCATGTTGCATAAGTTGAAAAGCGGAAACCACGTTCAGGGTCAAATTTTTCAACCGCACGAATAAGACCTAAGTTTCCTTCTTCAACTAAATCAAGTAACGCTAAACCACGATTACTGTAACGACGTGATATCTTTACGACTAAACGAAGATTACTTTCAATCATACGTTTGCGAGCGACTTCATCACCACGGAGTGCACGGCGAGCATACAACACTTCCTCTTCTGCGGTGAGCAAAGGAGAATATCCAATTTCACCAAGGTAAAGTTGGGTTGCATCAAGTGCTTTAGCGCTTGTCTCATATTTGGAGATATCAACATCTTCAGTCGATGCTGACGTATCAGAATTATTATCAGTTGGCACCACCAAACTATTAAGTTCAATGCTGTCATCTAATGTCAATGATTCAAGTTTTTTGGCTGTGCTGCTTCTACTCATAGCGCCTCCCAGATGGCGAGTTAAAGACATTACAACGTCATGATGTCATCTCTAATTTGTACGTTTCTCACTATTTTTATTATGGTGTGCTATTTAGGAAGAAAGCGCATTGGATCGACAGACTTACCTTTATAGCGGATTTCAAAGTGCAATCTAACACTTGATGCACCTGAACTACCCATTGTTGCGATTTCCTGACCAGCTTTAACTGATTGTTGCTCTTTAACTAGAATTTTGTCGTTGTGCGCATAAGCACTGAGGTAATCTTCATTGTGTTTAATAATGACTAAATTGCCGTATCCTCGTAGTGCATCACCTGCATACACAACTTTACCTGCTGACGCTGCTCGAATTGGAGTACCACGTGCAGCGGTAATATCGATACCTTTATTGCCATTATCTGCATTTGAGAACCCTGCAATAACTTTTCCTTTCACTGGCCAAGCCCAACCAGAGCTTGAAACTTGTACGGCAGGTTTTGTGACTACCGGTTTGGTTGTTACAGGCTTAGTTGTTACGGGTTTGTTAACTTTTGTTTTTTCAGAGTACTCTTTTGCTTCGCTCTTAGCAACTGGTTTATTGGTTGTTTTTTGCTCAACAGGTTCTGATACTACTTTTTTCGGTAAGGTCTGGGTTACCGTTTTCGTCGTAGGCGGTTCAACCAATGGAGTGACAACAACACTCTTTGATGGAGAAGGTATTGTGCGCGCTGGTGTAACTACATGGCTTTCCGATGTTGGAATCGCCAGGCGCTGCCCTGGATAGATAGTATAGGGATAAGGTAAACGGTTTAGCTTTACGATGTCTTTAACATCACGCCCCGCCATATAAGAGATAAAATACAGCGTATCTCCTTTTTGAACAGTGTAATAGCGCCCATGAAAGCTACCACGTTGGAGTTGAGAATAATCTTTAGCAAGATTAGAAACAGGAGCAGGCGTATGACTACTACATGCAGATAGCAGCATTACACAAGTTGCTGCTAGCAAAGAAGGTTGAATTATTTTTTTCATCATACGCTCAATACTCATTATTTACGCCAAATCTCCAGCCACTAACGGCACAAATTTAACAGGTTCAATATCCGTTTCAATAAACTGATCGCCGTTGCGAACAATCAATCTTAACACTTGTTCTGAATAACCTACGGGTAATATTAACCGCCCACCATCAGCAAGTTGGGTTAATAGGCTCTGGGGAACCTCACTTGGCGCAGCGGTCACAATAATAGCATCAAATGGGCCTTTGCTTTCCCAGCCCTGCCATCCATCACCATGTTTGGTTGAAATATTATACAATTCTAATTGTTTAAAACGTCGCTTTGCTAGCCATTGCAGACCTTTAATTCGCTCAACAGAATAAACATGATCGGCTAACTGCGCTAACACTGACGCTTGATAACCTGATCCTGTACCAATTTCTAGCACCGAAGATTGCGCTGTCAACGCTAATAGTGACGTCATTTTAGCAACAATGTAAGGCTGCGAAATTGTCTGACCACTGCCTATAGGTAGTGCATTGTTTTCATAAGCTTGATAAGAAAATGCTTCATCAACGAAGAACTCTCTTGGTATTGCAGAAATAGCACGCAACACTCGTTGATCAGTAATACCGCGAGCGACTAATAACGCAATTAAGTTATCAACTTGCCTCTGATAACGCATAGTTATCGGATCTCCACCGTATGCATCCAGCTTTCTAGCCCGGCTATTGCATCATGCGCAGTCAGGTCGACTTGCAACGGAGTAATTGAAACTTCCCCGTGTTCAATCGCAAAAAAATCAGTACCCTCTGCTGCATCTTGCGTGTCACCAGGAGGGCCTAACCAATATAAGGGATTACCCCGAGGATCAGTTTTCTTTATCATGTTGACTGCTCGATGACGCGCACCTAAACGGGTTGTCTTCCACCCTTTTAGCTGTTCAAAAAGCACATCAGGAACATTCACATTAATGATTTTATGTGCCCCCTCTAAGGGATGCATCATCATTTTTTCAATTAAGATTTTAACAACTTGAGCGGCAGTTTCAAAATGGGTCTCGCCGACTAATGACACTGCAATGGCAGGCACACCTAAGAAATAACCTTCTGTTGCCGCTGCAACAGTGCCGGAATACAACACATCATCGCCTAAATTTGCACCATGATTAATACCCGTAACCACAATATCAGGACGAACATCTAACCATTCAGTCAGTGCAAAATGAACACAATCAACGGGTGTACCCTGTACTGCAACCTTGTTATTACTTTGCTGACGAATACGTAATGGATAATCAATCGTTAACGAATTAGATGCCCCCGATCGATTACGATCAGGAGCGACCATCGTTACTTCACCAAGGTCACTAAGGACCTTGGCTAACGTATTTATACCTTCAGCAAAAATACCATCATCATTGCTGATCAGTATTCTCATCATTCATACCTTCTGATTCTAGCGGCATGATCAACTCACGCACTACTGACGTCGCAAAACTACCAGCAGGCAAAGCAAAAGAAAGAATCACACCGTTATCATCAAATTGCCACTGCATATTCTGCGGTAATAATAATAAAGGACGACGATCATGACGCATACGGTTATCACGAACCAATGCCACTAGTGCAGGTTCTTGTTCAACAATCGCTAATTCAAATGCTTGTGCGTCTGCTGTTGTAGGTAGTGCATTGTCACCCAGTAATGGGCCAGTAATCGCCACCTCACCACTCATTACTTGCTGTTGTAATTCAGGTGTCATTGTTTCTGCAATAAAAGTGCGATCATCACCCGCCGTTTGCAAGCAATCACCCACCATGATTTCACGAGTAAGATTTTGCTCAATACGCGCTGATAAAACTTGGTTAAACATCCAAGAACGGGCTGCAGATAAATAAAAACTACGTTTGCTCTTATCACGAACGCGGAATTCATTATTACCCCAAGCGCGAGCTTTAATGACGTTATTGCCACCATAGCCAAAGCGTTGCTGACCAAAATAGTTGGCAACACCTTGTTGTTTAACTAACGCTAAACGTTCAGCCAACGCTTGTGGTTGGTCTAAATCAGTTAAACGTAATTGGAACCAGTTACCTTGCAGATCACCTGGACGCAATTTTTTATCATGACGTGTCGTTTCAAGAATTTCAATACCTGGATGTTCAGCTTCAAACTGAGTTAAATCAGGATCTGCTTTACCTGGCAAATGAACACTAATCCATTGCTCAGTGACCGCGTGGCGATCTTTAAGACCGGCCCAGCTCACATCACGCGATTTAACACCACAAGCTTTGGCTAATTCATTTACTACATATTTGGTATTTTCGCCCGTTTTGCGAATTTTAACCATTAAGTGCTCGCCAGTACCACTGAAGGTAAAACCTAACTGCTCGTTAACGATAAAATCTTGTGGGTTTGCCTTGATATTTCCTTGGCAAATTGGCTGTTCATGCAGCCATTTAAAACAATCCATTACGTTTGCAGAGGTGTTATTTGTCGACATGGTGTGATTATACCTTTTTAATTAAAACAACTGCTTCACAAGCAATGCCTTCTTTACGCCCAGTAAAACCTAAACGCTCAGAAGTGGTTGCCTTAACATTAATATTGGCGAGATCTGTTTCCAGATCATCAGCAATGGCTTGGCACATCGCAGTGATGTGTGGCGCCATTTTAGGTGCTTGGGCAATAATTGTGACATCCAGATTTCCAAGACAATAGCCCATTGCCTTAACCTTGTTATAGACATCACGCAGTAAAAATCGACTGTCTGCACCCGCCCATTCTGCATCAGTATCAGGAAAGTGGCGGCCAATATCACCCGCACCAATTGCCCCTAATAACGCATCACAAACAGCATGCAAAGCTACATCACCGTCAGAGTGTGCAATTAAACCTTGTTCATAAGGAACAGCAACGCCACCAATAATAACAGGGCCTGCACCACCAAATTTATGCACATCAAACCCATGACCAATACGCATTAATATTGTTCCTTTATTAAAAGTTGAAGATAGAACGCAGCCAACGCCAAATCCTCTGGCTGAGTCACTTTAAAATTATCACTGCGGCCAGCAACAAGCAGTGGCGTATAACCACAAAACTCAAGCGCTGAAGCTTCGTCAGTAATGGTTGCACCTTGTGCTAAAGCCGTTGTTAACGATTGGCGTAATTGCCCTGCACGAAACATCTGTGGCGTGAGTGCATGCCATAAATTATCACGTTCAACAGTATGAAAAATTTGTGGCTGAGTTGATTGTTGATGACCACGTTTCATCGTATCACGTACTGGCGCCGCTAAAATTGCACCACAATCACTATTTACAGCCGCGGTTATTAAGGCGCGCAAATCTGCTCGGCGAACACATGGTCGCGCAGCATCATGTACTAACACCCATGCGTTATCATTGCTAATAGCGGCTAAACCAGCAAACACTGAATCAGCCCGTTCAGCGCCACCATTCACCACTGTAATGCGAGGATCTGTAGCTAATGCTAGCTGTGGAAAATAAGGATCATCAGCGCTGATAGCAATCACTACCTGCGTAATTTCAGGTAAATCCAATAATCGATCAACGGTATGTTCTAAAATCGTTTTACCTTCAATATGAAGATATTGCTTTGGGCGATCGGCCGCCATTCGACTACCGATCCCTGCCGCAGGTACTACGGCAATAAATTCTTCAGTCATTATCAACTTCACTCACAACAAAAAACGCGGTCTTTAGTTATTATCGCCAAGCACACGAATAAAGGTTTCACCGGGCTTAATTAAGCCTAAATCATTACGTGCACGTTCTTCCACCGCTTCTTTACCACCGTGAAGATCTTTAATTTCTGCGTACATTTGTTGGTTTCGTTGTTGTAATTCAGTGTTAGCAGCTTGCTGTAAGGCAACACTTTCTTTTACTGCGGTATATTCATTCATACCGTTTTTACCATCCCAAAAATCGTACTGCAGCCAAGCTAAAAGCACTAGCAGGATAATGATAAACAGACGCATGGTTCCCCTTCAAAATTAGCGTAGATGTCAATGCCACCAAAATACATTCCAATAAACCGCGTCATAGCGAGTCATTGGAATGCAGGCTGCAAAACCGTAATAATCCCATAATCAGCTTATTGTGACCACTATTATGGTTATAGAGTTGATACAGTGCTAGCTGAGTGTCAAATTTGCTGTTAAATCAAACAAAAAACATTTTTTAAGTGATATTTATAGCAACATCACTTTTTAATAAAAAAAAACCGCCTCCTAAGAGACGGTTCGATTTAGGCTAATTGAGTAAACTCAATTATAGGCTTAAAAGAATTAAGCTTGACCTTTAACTTCTTTCAGACCGTTGAAAGCAGCGCGCTCGCCTAGTGCTTCTTCGATACGGATAAGTTGGTTGTACTTAGCAACACGATCAGAACGGCTCATAGAACCAGTTTTGATTTGACCTGCAGCTGTACCTACCGCTAGATCAGCGATAGTTGCGTCTTCTGTCTCGCCTGAACGGTGAGAGATAACAGCAGTGTAACCAGCATCTTTAGCCATCTTGATTGCAGCTAAAGTTTCAGTTAGAGAACCGATTTGGTTAAGCTTGATTAGGATTGAGTTAGTGATGCCTTTCTCAATACCTTCAGCGAAGATCTTAGTGTTTGTAACGAATAGATCGTCACCTACTAGTTGAATCTTATCACCTAGTAGTTCAGTTTGGTGCTTGAAGCCAGCCCAATCTGATTCGTCTAGGCCATCTTCGATAGAAACGATAGCTGGGAACTTCTCAGTAAGATCTTTCAGGAAGTAGTTAAACTCTTCTGAAGTGAATTGCTTACCTTCACCTTTAAGGTCGTAGATGCCTTGTTCTTTGTTGTAGAACTCAGAAGCAGCACAGTCCATAGCTAGAGTAATATCTGTACCTAGCTCGTAACCTGCAGCTTCAACAGCTTCTTGGATTGCTTTAAGAGCAGCTTCGTTTGACTCAAGGTTTGGAGCGAAACCACCTTCGTCACCTACAGCTGTGCTCATGCCCTTAGACTTAAGAACTTTAGCTAGGCTGTGGAATACTTCAGAACCCATACGTACAGCTTCACGAAGTGTCTTAGCACCTACTGGCTGAATCATGAACTCTTGAATATCAACAGTGTTATCTGCGTGCTCACCGCCATTGATGATGTTCATCATTGGTAGAGGCATAGAGAACTGACCAGCAGTACCGTTTAGCTCTGCAATGTGCTCGTATAAAGGCATGCCTTTAGATGCAGCAGCTGCTTTTGCGTTAGCAAGAGAAACAGCTAGGATTGCGTTAGCACCAAAGTTAGATTTGTTTTCAGTACCATCAAGGTCGATCATAAGTTGGTCGATTGCAGCTTGATCAGTCGCGTCTTTACCCATTAGTACTTCAGCGATTGGACCGTTAGCAGCAGCAACTGCTTTAAGAACACCTTTACCAAGGAAACGAGATTTATCGCCATCACGAAGTTCAAGAGCTTCACGAGAACCCGTAGATGCACCAGAAGGTGCAGCAGCCATACCAACGAAACCACCTTCTAGGTGAACTTCAGCTTCAATTGTTGGGTTGCCACGTGAGTCAATGATTTCACGAGCTAGAACTTTAACGATCTTAGACATTGTGTTTCCTCTGCTTTATCTTCAAATTAAAAGCTAAATAAAATAGCTGCAACAATAATTATTGCAGCCATCAGTAATCCTTACTTATCAGAATCGCCGCGGTGATGTACACCTGCAGCTTTAACAAAACCTTCAAATAATGGGTGACCATCACGAGGTGTTGAAGTGAATTCTGGGTGGAACTGTGCAGCAACGAACCAAGGGTGGTTCGGAATTTCAATAATCTCAACTAGCTTCTTATCAGCAGATAGACCTGATACTTTCAGACCAGCCTTCTCTAACTTTGGTAGCAAGTTGTTATTAACTTCGTAACGGTGACGGTGACGCTCATGGATTGACGCTTGAGCATACAATTCACGTGCTTTTGAACCGTCTTGAAGATGGCATAACTGAGAACCAAGGCGCATTGTGCCACCTAGATCAGATTTTTCAGTACGCTCTTCGACATTACCTTCACTATCAACCCACTCAGTGATAAGACCAACAACTGGGTGTTTAGTTTCAGTGTTAAATTCTGTTGAGTGCGCATCAGCCATATTTGCAACATTACGTGCAAATTCGATCAACGCAACTTGCATACCTAAACAAATACCTAGGTATGGAATCTTGTTTTCACGTGCATATTGAGCCGTCAGAATTTTACCTTCGATACCACGATGACCAAAGCCACCCGGAACTAAGATTGCATCAAGGTTAGCAAGCACTTCGGTGCCTTTAGACTCAACATCTTGAGAATCGATGTATTTGATCTTCACTGAGATACGGTTTTTCAGACCCGCGTGCTTAAGCGCTTCGTTAACTGATTTGTATGCATCCGGTAGTTCAGTGTATTTACCAACCAGACCAATAGTCACTTCTGCTGTCGGGTTAGCTTCTTCATAAATAACTTGTTCCCACTCAGATAGATCAGCTTCTGGCGCAGTAATACCAAAACGCTTACATACCAAGTCATCAAGGCCTTGAGCTTTAATAAGTTGTGGGATTTTGTAGATTGAATCTACGTCTTTCATTGAGATAACCGCTTTTTCCTGCACATTACAGAACAGAGCAATTTTTGCGCGCTCGTTTGCAGGAATAATACGATCACTACGGCAAACCAGAATATCTGGTTGAATACCGATAGAAAGTAATTCTTTTACTGAGTGTTGTGTTGGTTTAGTTTTCACTTCACCAGCAGCAGCAAGGTAAGGCACTAACGTCAAGTGCATAAACATGGTGTTTTCACGACCTTGTTGTACTGCAAGCTGACGAATAGCTTCCATAAATGGTAGTGATTCAATATCACCTACTGTACCGCCGACTTCAACAATCGCGATATCATGACCCGCAGCACCAGCAATCACACGATCTTTAATTTCGTTTGTGATATGTGGAATAACCTGAATCGTTGCACCTAGGTAATCACCACGACGTTCTTTACGTAGTACATCAGCGTACACACGACCAGCAGTAAAGTTATTACGCTTAGTCATTTTGGTACGAATGAAACGCTCGTAGTGACCTAAGTCAAGATCAGTCTCTGCACCGTCTTCCGTAACGAATACTTCACCGTGCTGAGTAGGGCTCATTGTGCCTGGATCAACGTTAATGTAAGGGTCTAACTTCATCATGGTCACATTAAGACCACGTGCTTCTAGAATAGCTGCCAAAGATGCTGCAGCAATGCCTTTACCTAGAGAGGATACTACTCCGCCCGTAACAAAAATATAATTCGTTGTCATGTTAAACCTGGAAGATTGGTGTAGAGGATAAAGTGTATCTGGACGGGAAATTAGTATACCAGACACCATTTATCGCCACAACGTGAAAAACTATCACACACCCCTAAGATTTTTTTTGTCTCAAATCAAGGAAGTGATATGCGCGTTATTTTCACCCCATTTCGATACTTTTAGCCACTAAAACACCATACCGTTATAGCATAAACATTCTAAATGGGAATAGTTATTTATTGCATTCGCACCGCTTTACTCTATCCCACTCAAGATCTAGCTCAGTTAATGAGCATTGGTCTAGTGACTTACCTTGTTCTAGCACATTTTTTTCAACTTGGCGAAAACGTCGCTCAAATTTTTTATTGGCTTGTTGCAGTGCATGTTCCGGTTTTACCTCAAGATGGCGGCTCAAATTAACCACAGAAAAAAGCAAATCTCCCATCTCTTCAGCTATCTTATGTTGATCTTGTGGCGTTTGAATGACCTCGGCCATAACTTCATCAAGCTCTTCAGTCACTTTATCTACCACGGGACCTAAACTATCCCAATCAAAACCCTGACTAGCACAACGCTGCTGAATTTTATTTGCTCGTGTCAGGGCTGGTAACGCCAACGGAATATTGGCAAGTAAACTATCGTCTTGTGCCTTTTCAGCCCGCTCTTTGGCTTTTTCTACTTCCCAATTTTGCTTTACTGCCGCTTCATCGGCAAACTCAGCCCCACCAAAAACATGTGGATGGCGACGGATTAATTTATCACTGATTCCTGACACTACATCATCAAAATTAAACAAGCCTTGTTCTTTAGCTAATTGGCTATAAAACACCACTTGAAACAGTAAATCACCCAATTCTTCTTTTACATCTATCCAATTTTTCTGTTCAATGGCATCTGCCACTTCATATGCTTCTTCAATGGTATGAGGCACAATTGAATCAAAGTCTTGTTTTAAATCCCACGGACATCCCGTTTGAGGATCGCGTAACTGACTCATAATTTGTAATAGCTGTTCTATCTGAGGGCGGATTTTATTATCCATATTATCTACTCTTTTAAATGGCGCTGTTAGATCACACTAGCAGCGCCATAACATTGATAGTTAATAGTAGAAAACTAATTCAACGATTCATAGTTACTATTATTGATTATGATGACAGCTTCGATGATGGTTTCCTTCATCACTGTCATGATGGCGGCACTCACTGTTATGACGGTGATTACCGTCTTCATTGTCATAGTGATTACAATCGCCATGGTGACTATGATGGTTACAGCCGCCATTATGATGGGGGTAACTATTATCATTATTACTATCGTGATAGCTGTTGTGATTGTGACGATGATTGCAATCGCTACTATTATGATGCTGACAGTGACTATCATGCTGATGAGTACCATTATTGCTTACAACATATTGAGAACACTGACCGTCGTTACAAACGTGATCAATCGTTGATTCAGCAAATACCGACGTTGACAATAAAAGGCTAACAGCCACTAACACCATCTTTAACATATGCATTTTTACAATGTAATTAAATGCTCGAAAATTCATAATTTATCCTAATAAATATTGATTGTTTAGTTATATTCAAAGACAGTTCAATTAAGAACAACTTAGCGTTATTTTATTTTCAAATCCTTTAATGCACTGAATACATAAAATAAAAAATATCAGCTGCTTTATTGCTTCTGTTGGAACATTCATAAAATCATTATCAGGAATAATAAATAAAGCACAAAGTAATATTATATTTAATATACTTTTCTTTGTTATTACATTGAATATCGTATTTTTCATTACAACTCTCCAATAGCTCTATGTAAATAGAACTATAAATATTACTTTAGTAATATCAGTCACACCTATAAGTTAGGATTGACGACATTAATATAAATAGCATTACTTAATCGAAAAATAATATGATATTTTTCGAATATACAGTAAGTAACATATTATTAGCTAATAGGAGGTCGATATATTGATGGTGCTATTGTAATTATCATTTCATCTTGAATGGCTTCAATTGGCGCTAGTTGACTCACGCTTGCTATTTTCAAAGGTAAAGCAGGTATAATATGTAACACACTACTAATATTGGTATGTGTGACTATTTGACAGCATTGGCAATGAGAACAACGAGAGCAATCTTTACAATTCAAGCAACAATCACTATTAGCAGCAATAGAGTCCGATAATATATCTTTGCTTGATATTGAGATACTTGATGATAATTCGGTTGTGATGCGTGGCACTTGATTTATAAATGCAGCATTTACACTGCTACTTAAAAAAAGCACAGTGGTAAACAATATAAGTATCAATTTATGTAATTTTAAAAAATACATAACACATCATCAAAAGTAAGATGGTTAAATATTATCCTGCCACTTTATATGAGTCAATGCTTTTAATTATTTTCATTTTTTATAATAATATCTATATTTATCGAATTATAAAATATCAACCCACAATTATATAAAAACAATATCTATTTAAACGCACTATAATGCCCCTAACCTTTATTTAAATATAAAAATGGGCAGCTAATGCTACCCATTTTTTTATATCTATATTATACAGTTAACCATATAAACGTTTAGCTTGTGCAACATCTTTTACTTGTTCAATTCGATTTAATACTCGCCCTAAAACATCTAAGTCTGTTAATTCAAGTTCAAAGTCCATAATCGACATTTGTTTTTTATAATCAACCCTGCTCTTCATGCCTGCAACTTTAACTTTTTCATTCATTAAGGTATTGGTCAACTCTTTAAGCAAACCGTTACGCTCAGAAGCCGTCACGCGCACAGTAATAGTATAATTACCAATAAAACCACCGCCCCACACCGTATCAATAATACGCTCTGGTGCATGGTGACGTAATTCTTCTAACTGCTCACAGTCATGACGATGAACAGAAATACCTCGTCCTTGCGTCACAAAACCTTGAATATCATCACCAGGGATTGGCTGACAACAACGCGCTAAGTGAGTCATTAAATTATCAACGCCTTCAACGACGACAGAATCACGGCGAGGCTTCTTGGTTGTATGTGACGCTTTTTCACTTGCTTCAGACAGCTTATCAAGCAGTTGTTGATCTTCTTCTTCCGCTGTAGGTTTGTTAATTAGTGCATTTATATGATTGATAATTTGATTAATCCGCAGATCACCACTACCAATACCTGCATACAATTCTTCAGGCGAATTAACATTAAAGCGTTTGCTGGCGTAAGAGTGTGCATCTTTTAGCGTTGCATGAATCTTACTCAGCTCTGCTTCAAGAATTTCTTTACCTGCAATAATATTTTTGTCTCGATCTTGCTTACGAAACCAAGCATGAACCTTGGCTCGCGCACGACTAGAGGTCACAAAACCTTGATTTGGATTTAGCCAATCACGAGAAGGGTTAGGTTCTTTTTGCGTGATAATTTCAACCTGATCCCCCATCTGTAAATGGTAAGTAAATGGAACAATACGCCCTTCTACTTTAGCTCCAATACAACGGTGCCCCACTTCAGAGTGAATATGATATGCAAAATCTAACGGCGTTGCATTTGATGGTAAATCAACCACGTCCCCTTTTGGAGTAAAGGCATAAACACGATCATCAAACACTTGGCTTCGAAGTTCATCAAGCATTTCGCCAGAATCTGACATCTCTTCTTGCCACACCAGTAACTTACGCAACCAATTTATTTTTTCATCATAAGCAGATTGAGCACCACCCGAGGCGGCAGGGCCTTCCTTGTACTTCCAGTGCGCGGCAACCCCTAACTCAGATTCTTCATGCATTTGTTTAGTACGAATCTGAATCTCTATCGTTTTGCCTTCAGGCCCCAATACAACCGTATGAATCGATTGATAACCGTTAGGTTTGGGGTTCGCGACATAATCATCAAATTCTTTAGGTAAATGGCGGTATTTGGTGTGCACAACCCCTAACGCGGCATAGCAATCTTGCAGCTCTTCAGCAACAATTCGTACTGCCCGCACATCAAAAAGCTCATCAAACTCCAAGCTTTTCTTCTGCATTTTACGCCAAATGCTGTAGATATGCTTAGGTCGACCTTGCACTTCTGCACGAATATTTGAAGCTCGCATTGCGTCAGATAAATCATCAACAAAATGCATGATGTAGCCTTCACGATCAATGCGGCGCTCTGAAAGCTGTTTGGCAATTTGCTTATAGACTTCGGGATGTTGATAACGGAAAGCGTAGTCTTCAATTTCCCATTTTAATTGCCCAATACCCAGTCTGTTTGCTAATGGCGCATAAATATTGGCACACTCTTGTGCCGCGACACGACGCACCGCATCAGGTTCATTTTTCACTTCGCGAAGATTACAAATACGCTCAGCTAACTTGATAACAACACAACGGAAATCATCAACCATTGATAACAACATTCGACGAATGCTATCAACTTGTGCTGATTGAGCCGCTTCTTCCGCTGTCGATTTAAGCTGGCTAATGGCACACATTTGTTCAACACCTTCAACCAAATGCAGAATAGTGCCGTTGTAATCTTCTTTTACTTGCTCATGGCTATAACAACCCGCTTCAACTAATGGATATAGCATTGCCGATATTAACGTATCGGCGTCCATGCTTAACGTTACCAGAATCTCAACCATTTCGCGGCCGCGCCATAACAGCAACGGACCATTATCGTGATCGATAACCAGTTCCTGACAACGTAGATAAGTTCCTTCTAAACGTCCAAACGTTTTTGCATCCAAACGTAAACTTTCGACCCATGAGGCTAGCTCAAATATCGTGTTTTCTTTTAGATGTGCTCCACGTACTGCGACCATGTCTCTGTCCTGTTTTCTATTTAATGGCAATAGCAGTAATTACTATAACTATTTTTTCTGCTTTTTTTGAGCCTTTACAAACAATGCCATAGATTCTAAATGCCCAGTGTGTGGGAACATATCCAACATACCAAGGCGCTCTAATTGATAACCTTTTTGCAATAACACTTGGCTATCACGAGCCAATGTTGCGGGATTACATGATACATAAACCACTTTATTCGGTGCTAGCTTAACCACATGATCCATCACTCCAGCAGCACCTGCACGCGCAGGATCGAGTAAAATTTTATCAAATTGCTCTTGTGCCCACACCAATTTAGTCACATCTTGTTCTAAATTCGCTTGATAGAAAGTGGCATTATATTGTGCATTAGCTTGAGCATTGTCTGTCGCGCGTAAAACCATGTCATCAATACCTTCAACCCCAACCACCGCTTTCGCTGATTTAGCTAATGGCAGGCTAAAGTTACCAAGACCACAGAATAAATCTAACACTCTATCCTGAGGCTGAACATCAAGCCATTTAATCGCTTGTGCTACCATTTTAATATTCACATCACGATTGACTTGAATAAAATCTTTAGGTGAAAACGTCAGTTTAAGATCATCAATTTCATAGTAAGGTTGTTCACCATGAGATTGAATAAGTTGATCGGTTTCTGGCGCTAAAAACAACATCACATTGTGTTGGATAGCAAATGCATCAATAAGTGCACTATCGTCAGCATTAAAAGGCGCAAGATGGCGAATTAATACCACGCAGCCATTATCTGCATGGGTCAATTCAATATGACCAACAAAACGACGGCCTTTTAAATTTTGCAATAACGCGCGTAATGACGGTAATAAATCATTCAGCGGCTGAGCTAATACTGGACACAGATTAACATTAACAATGTCATTACTTTGCTTTTTACGGAAACCAAATTGTAACTGACCGTTATTTTCAACACGTACCGCAAAACGAGCACAACGGCGATAATGCAGTGGCTCACTGATAATCGGTGGTTGTTGAATACAATCAGCCTGGTCAATAACAGCAAACTTTTCCATCAACTCACTCAGCGCTTGTTGTTTAGCCGCCACTTGGCCTTGATGCGATAAATGCTGCAAATTACAACCGCCACACTGGTCATAGATCGCACAATGGGGTTTAATACGGGCATTACTGTCTGAAAGACGCTTAATCACTTTAGCACGAGCATAATTTTTTTTATCTTCCGTTAACTGTACTACCGCCGTTTCAGTGGGAAGTAAGCCATCAACAAAGACAGATTTTCCCTGTAGATGACCAATACCAGCACCAAGGTGATCTAAGCGGCTAATCGTGATTTCTTTATGTTTGGTGTCAGTTGTACGTTTTTGAGGCTTAAAAAAGCGTGCCATAGTGTTTTGCTCACCGTTCAGACATTGAGTATTTGTTGCATAGCCCTAGTTTATTTAAACTAGGAATATAGATGGGTGCTAATTCTCCCACAGAATCGCTTGCTTGTAATTAAGAGAACCATGACCAAATATGGACTTCGTGCCAGGGTCTTTACCCTGACATTAGCACCAACACTGATAATCGGCCTGTTATTGAGCGCTTTTTTTACTATGAGCCGCTATCAAGACCTTGAACATCAATTGATTTCAACAGGCACCAGTATCATTGAGCCGTTGGCTATTTCAGCTGAATATGGCATGACCGAAAAAAATCGGGAGGCTATTCGACGCCTGATCGGTTACACCCATCGTAAACATTCCGACATTATTCGAAGCATTGCTGTTTTTACGGATCACAATAAAATTTTTGCGACCTCTAACTTTCACCGTAATTTTGCTTCTTTTATGTATCCAGACGATAAACCTATTCCACGTTTACTTGATACTCAGCTCAACGATAATACCCTTATTTTACGTACCCCTATTTTAACTGAAGGCCAATTTGGTTCAAATACGAGTGCTAGCTCATTAGGGAAACCATTGGGTTATATTGCCATTGAACTTGACCTCAGCTCATTGCGGTTACAACAATATCAAGAAGTGTTTACCGCTCTAATGGTATTACTGCTTGGACTCAGCCTATCGTCTTTGTTTGCTTATCGGTTAATGCAAGATGTGACTCGTCCCATTTCCCATATGATCAGTGTCGTTGATAGAATTCGACGCGGACACCTTGATGTTCGAATCGAAGGTCAGCTCCTTGGTGAACTTGATACCCTTAAAAACGGTATCAATGCGATGGCAATTTCACTGTCTGAATATCATATTGAAATGCAGCAAAGTATTGATCAGGCCACTTCCGATTTACGTGAAACTCTTGAGCAACTTGAAATTCAAAACGTTGAGTTAGACATTGCCAAAAAACGAGCTCAAGAGGCGGCACGGGTTAAGTCTGAATTCTTAGCCAACATGTCACACGAATTACGAACGCCACTGAATGGTGTTATCGGTTTTACGCGTCAAATGCTAAAAACCAAACTCAATACCAACCAACAAGATTATCTACTAACAATTGAAAATTCAGCCAACAACCTGCTCACTATCATCAATGATATTTTAGACTTCTCAAAACTAGAAGCAGGTAAATTATTATTAGAAAATATACCGTTTGATTTCACTGATGCACTTGATGATGTGATGCGTCTACTTGCGCCAAGTGCCCATGAAAAGGGCTTAGAATTAACCCTCAAAATCGACACTCGCATACCACCAAGCTTAATTGGTGATCCACTGCGTATACAGCAAGTGGTCACTAACTTAATCGGCAATGCGGTTAAGTTTACTGAGACGGGCAACATTGATGTGTCGGTTGAGCTTAAGTCTGAGCATGATAATAATATCGAACTGCAATTTATGGTGCGTGATACTGGTATTGGTATTTCAGAGCGCCAACAAGCACAACTTTTCCAAGCCTTTAGCCAAGCCGATGCGAGTATCTCTCGTCGTTATGGCGGCACTGGTTTAGGGCTAGTGATCACCCAAAAGCTGGTCAGCCAAATGGGTGGCCAAGTCAGCCTTACTAGTCGCCTTCACCAAGGTTCGACATTCTGGTTTAGCATTCGCATGCACAAAACAGATTTACCTGTATCACAACTTATTGATACAACCTCATTAGTGGGCAAAAAACTACTACTTATTGAACCCAATATGCAAGCGGCCTCGGTGGTACAGCAACGGTTAATCAATGCAGGGGTTCATGTAACTTATCGCTCAACCATGCCGGAAGATATTGAACACCATGATTTTGCTTTACTGTGTTTATCGCCGAGTGAGCAACCACCAACAGCAGTACTGTTTAATCACGTATTTAAAGCCGAACAAGTTGCCGATAAGGTACTGGTTTGTTTACCAACAACTGAACTTGCATTATCAGAAAAACTGGCGAATACCGGGGTTGAAACTTGTCTTGGTAAGCCGATTGCCTCACGTAAATTATTTGAAGCATTATGTGATAACAGCGATGACCATAATGAGCCTGAACTGCCAGCATTAACCACAACGCCAGAGCCGATTCAAGCATTAACAGTAATGGCAGTGGATGATAACCCTGCCAACTTAAAGTTAATTTCAGCCCTATTAGGTGAGCGTGTTGAGACCGTGATCACCGCAACAGGGGGCAAAAAAGCCGTCGAATACGCCCATCAAAAAACATTTGATCTGATCTTTATGGATATTCAAATGCCCGAAATGGATGGTGTGACTGCTTGCCAAGAAATACACAAAACCGATCTTAACCATAATACACCCATCATTGCTGTAACAGCTCATGCCATGGCGGGTGAGCGAGAGCGCCTAATCAGCGCAGGAATGGATGATTACCTTACAAAGCCCATTGAAGAGCATATTTTGCAGCAAATTTTGGCCAAGTGGATCACTCCAAGCGATCATCAAGGCGTGGTATCTATTTCATCATCACATGCAACGATTGATATTATTCAAACGCAACAAGAAACACCACAAACCATTGATAATAGCATTAATTTCGATTGGTCACTGGCACTTAAACAAGCTGCAGGTAAAGAGGATTTAGCCCGTGATATGTTGCAAATGCTATTGGATTATATGCCAGAGGTGGAATTATTAGTCAATGAAGCATTGGATGGTAAACAAGTTGAATTGTGGACATCAATCCATAAGCTTCACGGTAGTTGTGCTTATAGTGGTGTACCGCGCTTGAAATACCTCTGCCATACCATTGAGACCGAACTAAAAGCGAACGCTACAATCACTGATATTGAACCAGAGCTATTAGAGCTTATCGATGAAATGGATAATGTGGTTAAAGCCTCAAAGCAATACCGACATTAATACTAGCACCATTACATAACTGATTATTTTTAATCGCATTATTTTGCCATAAACAAGATGGCAACAAAAAAGCGCTAGTTGATAAGGCTAGCGCTTTTTATCATCCTATCATCACAATAAGATTAACTTTCAATGATCACCGTTGCTACCGCATAGCGACGCTCATCGGCAATAGTTAGGTGCACATGTAGCCCCCCCATTGCCGTCAGTAATAATAGAGCTTGACCAGAAAAAGCAACTAAAGGTTTACCACGCTCATCATTGGTTACGGTAAAATCTTGAAAAGACACGCCACACGCAATGCCCGTTCCTAATGCCTTAGAAGCCGCTTCTTTAACTGCAAACCGTTTTGCTACAAACCGAGCGCGTAACTTTAATCGATAGTATTGTTCAAGTTCAGAGGCTGATAACACCCGTTCAGCAAAACCATCACCAGCACGAGTGAGTACTTTTTCAATCCGTTCAATTTCAACGATATCAGTCCCTAAACCTAAAATAGCCATTAGCCACGCGCTTCCTGCATCAATGAACGCATATCTGTGACCGCTTTTTCAAGACCATCAAACATTGCACGTCCCATAATAGAATGACCAATATTAAGTTCATACAGTTCAGGTAACGCAGCGATAGCTTTAACGTTATGGTAAGTTAAACCGTGCCCGGCATTAACTTTAATTCCCAAACCAGCCGCATAAGTTGCTGCTTCAGCAATTTTAGCTAACTCTGCAGCTTGAATCTCTTCAGTGGTTGCATCTGCATAATGGCCGGTATGCAATTCAATGAATGGCGCACCTGTCGCTAACGCTGCATCGATCTGGCGTTTATCAGCATCAATAAACAGTGATACTTTAATCCCTGCTGCGGCTAATGCTGTGGTTGCTGCAGTAATTTTTTCACATTGTCCCGCAACATCTAAGCCACCTTCGGTCGTCAATTCCGCACGTTTTTCAGGCACTAGACAGACATATTCAGGTTGAGTCTCTAAAGCAATCGCCACCATTTCATCAGTGACCGCCATTTCTAGATTCATTCGCGTTTGTAATGTTTCGCGTAAGATGCGCACATCACGATCATTGATATGGCGACGATCTTCACGTAAATGCACCGTAATACCATCTGCACCTGCACGTTCTGCTACTTCTGCAGCATGAACAGGATCAGGGTATCGTGTGCCACGGGCATTACGTAATGTTGCGATATGATCAATATTGACACCCAGTAGAATGTTACTCATTTTCCGATGCTCCTTGCTCGAGGAATAAATAATTCCCGACTTTTTAGTGGTTTTGAACCAAGATACGGCTTTAAGGCTATGCGTGTAAAGCGTTTCGCAGCTCGAAGTTGTTCAGGGGTTTCAAAACACCTTGCAGCAATGGCTTTCAATTCATTACCACGAAAAGTTAATTGGCTGATTTTTATTGAGGCAATAAATCCTAATTGTTCGCGGTAGTTATAGGTCATATGATCGTCGACCGCTAACCCACTGCCAGCACAATGCAAAAAATCGATACCGTAACCAAGATGATGTAATAAGGCGAGTTCAAAACGACGCAATGCGGGCTCTGGATTATCCGCTTGTGCAAGCTCACGCAACACATTCAAATAATCGAGAAACAACACCGGATAAGGGGTATGGTTTTCTAATACTCGCGTTAACACTTCATTAACGTACATCGCGGAATATAAAATATAGCTGCGCAGTGGCAAGCCGATACTGATGGGTTCAGCATGGGTAAGGACAGGCATACTCCCTTTACCACTCCATTTTATAAACAATGGCGTGAAAGGTTGTAATGTACCTTTTAGATTAGAGCGCTTACGACGCGCGCCTTTAGCAAGCAGGGTAAGACGGCCATAATCCTCGCTAAACACATCGAGGATCAGGCTCGTCTCACTATAATGACGATAATGAAGGACAAAACAACGCTGTAAGCCCTCCATTACTATCCTTATAGATCGTCAATGTAACCTAAGCTGCGCAATGCACGTTCGTCATCTGCCCAACCTGATTTCACTTTAACCCAAAGTTCTAGATACACTTTGCGTTCAAATAGATCTTCCATATCTAAACGGGCTTCGCGGCCAATAACTTTGATCTTATCGCCGCCTTTACCGATCACCATTTTCTTCTGGCCTTTACGCTCAACCAGAATCAACCCATTGATATCAAAACCATTTGTTTCAGGGTTGAAATCAAAACGTTCAATTTCAACGGTAACTGAATATGGTAATTCTTCACCTGTAAAGCGCATTAGTTTTTCACGAATAATTTCTGACGCCATAAAGCGCTGTGAACGATCCGTTACATACTCTTCAGGGAAGTAGTATTCACATTCAGGTAAATGGTCATGAACAATTTTTTCAATTGCCGCAATGTTGGTGCCTTTCTTTGCCGACATTGGAATAACATCAACAAACGGCATTTTTTTCGCTAACTCCTGCAAATGCGGGAATAACTCATGCTTTTCTTTAATATTATCGACTTTGTTGATCAACAATACTGTTGGCAGCTCACTTTTCATAAGCTTATTCAGTACCATCTCATCATCAGCCGTCCACGTCGTGCCATCAACAAGGAATAGTACTAATTCAACGTCGGTTAATGAACTGCTAGCAGCACGGTTCATTAAACGGTTAATCACACGTTTTTCTTCAATGTGCAAACCTGGAGTATCAATATAAACAGCTTGATACCCATCACGAGTGTCAACACCCATAATACGGTGACGTGTCGTTTGAGGTTTACGTGAAGTGATAGACAGTTTTTGTCCCACTAAACGGTTAAGCAAGGTTGATTTTCCGACGTTCGGTCGACCAACGATGGCAATAAAGCCACAATGTTGTTTATCTGTCATGATTCCAACTGATTAAGTGCAATTTCTGCTGCTGCCTGCTCTGCCTTGCGCCGACTGCCGCCTTTACCGATTACAGGCTCATCCAAACCTGTGACATCACACTGTACAGTGAACTCTTGGTTATGAGCTTCACCTTGTACCTTAGTTACAGTATATGCAGGTAATGGTAAACGGCGACCTTGTAAGCATTCTTGCAGGCGTGTTTTTGGATCTTTTTGGTTGATGCCTGGTTCAATTGTATCAAGACGTGATTTATACCAAGCCAATACGACTTGACGCACTGTCTCAACATCACTATCTAGATAAACCGCGCCAATGATTGCTTCAACACAGTCAGCCAAAATAGAATCACGACGGAAACCGCCACTTTTCAGTTCGCCTGGGCCCAATAGTAAGTAATCGCCTAGTTCGAACTCACGTCCTAACTCTGCCAAGGTCTTACCACGAACTAGTGTTGCGCGCATTCGGCTCATATCACCTTCATCCACATTAGGAAAACGGTGATATAAGTCATCAGCAACAACAAAACTTAAAATAGAATCGCCTAGAAACTCTAGGCGCTCGTTGTGGGTGCCATTAGCACTGCGATGTGTCAGTGCTAATGTCATCAACTCACAATTATTAAACTGGTAGCCCAGCTTGCGCTGGAGCCTATTCGCTGGAGTTGTCATTTTCTCTCGATTATTTAATGCTACCGATACGATTAAAACGTACGCCGGTAGGGATCCAAGATGGAAGTAAACTATCAGGCTTGCGATCAAAATCAAAGCTCATCCAAATAGCTACCGCCTTGCCGACTAAGTTCGCTTCTGGTACAAAACCCCAGTAACGACTATCAGCACTATTGTCACGGTTGTCACCCATAACAAAATATTCACCTTTTGGTACAATCCACTCACCGATCCCTGGGCGAGGTACGTAAGCCATACGGTTATCACGTCGCGATGGATTGATCAAAATATGATGATTTACATCACCAAGGTGTTCGTTATATTCAATCAGACGTGTCATACCTTGGGTAAATTCACTGTCTTTCATGTTCGTTAATTTCACAGGCTTACAAACAGAAGTGCCTTGTGGCTGAATGCATAGTTTTTTGTCAACACTGTAACGAATTAAATCACCTGGTAAACCAACAACACGTTTAATGTAATCAATCTTTGGATTAGGTGGGTAACGGAATACAATCACATCACCACGTTTAGGCTCACCAGTATTTAAAAATTTATGATCAAAAACAGGATCACGTAACCCGTAAGCAAATTTTTGAACCAGAATGAAATCACCCACATACAAGGTTGGTAACATTGACTTTGATGGAATCTGGAACGGTTCATAAATAAATGAACGGAAGATCATGATCAATGCAATAACAGGAAACATTGAGCTTGCAGACTCAACCCAACTAGGCTGAGGTGCAACACGTGCAATTACTTCAGCATCAACTTGACTACCGGCTTTTTCAGCTGCGGCTGCAATTTTTAATTGTCGCTTCGGTGCCCATAGAAATTTATCTAGCGCCCAAATAATACCGGTAAAGATCGTCGCTAAGACCAGTATTATTGAAAATGTATTTGCCATGTTATCCCTTAGGTTTAACGCAATTAACCACAACCATTTGTTTATTGTGACTAATTTAAAACTTCTAAGTAAAAGAAAGTGCTATTTAACAGGTTAAATAAGCACTTTCTAATTACATCTAGACTGTTATAAACAAAGAACGGTTACTACTTATCTTTGCCCACATGAAGAATCGCTAAGAAAGCTTCTTGTGGTAATTCAACATTACCAATTTGCTTCATGCGCTTCTTACCGTCTTTCTGTTTCTGTAGTAGCTTCTTCTTACGGCTAATATCGCCACCATAACATTTTGCGATTACGTTTTTACGCAATTGCTTCACAGTTGAACGTGCAATGATATGGGCACCAATCGCTGCTTGAATAGCAATATCAAACATTTGACGAGGGATAAATTCTTTCATTTTCTCAACAACATCACGACCACGGGTCTGTGAGTTTTCTTTATGAGTAATGATAGCTAACGCATCAACACGCTCGCCGTTTAACAAAATATCGACTCGAACCATGTCTGATTCTTGGTAACGCTGGAAATTGTAATCTAACGACGCATAACCACGCGAGGTTGATTTCAAACGGTCAAAGAAATCCAGTACTACTTCTGACATCGGAATGTCATAAGTTAAGGCCACTTGATTACCGTGATAAACCATATCAACTTGCGTACCACGCTTTTCAATACATAGTGTAATAACATTACCTAGGTATTCGCTTGGTACCAGAATATTACAGCGAGCAATAGGCTCACCCATAATTTCAATGTCATTGACAGCAGGTAATTTTGACGGGCTATCAACATACAACATAGTACCGTCAGTTTTCTTCACTTCATATACTACTGTTGGTGCAGTAGTAATCAAGTTCAGATCATATTCACGCTCCAGACGCTCTTGAATAATCTCCATGTGGAGCATACCCAAGAAACCACAACGGAAACCAAAACCAAGTGCTGTCGAACTTTCTGGTTCATAAAACAATGACGCATCATTTAGGCTTAATTTACCTAACGCATCGCGGAAGTTCTCGTAGTCATCAGATGATACAGGGAACAAACCTGCGTATACCTGTGGTTTTACTTTCTTAAAGCCAGGTAATGCTGTCTCACAACCGCCTTTAGCTAGCGTTAATGTATCACCAACGGGTGCGCCTAGAATGTCTTTAATACCACAAACAACCCAGCCAACTTCGCCAGTATTTAGTTCAGTAGTATCAATTTGTTTTGGTGTAAAGATACCAAGACGATCAACACCCCAGATTTGACCTGTGGTCATCACTTTAATTTTGTCGTTTTTCTTTAGCTTACCGTTTTTAACACGCACTAAAGACACTACGCCTAAGTAATTATCAAACCATGAGTCAATAATTAGTGCTTGTAATGGCGCATCCGGATCACCTTCTGGTGCTGGAATTGCTTCAACGATTTTTTCTAAAACTTCGTCAACACCGACACCTGTTTTTGCTGAACAACGCACAGCATCAAGCGCATCAATACCCACAATGTCTTCAATTTCTTCGGCTACACGCTCAGGATCGGCGGCAGGAAGGTCGATTTTATTTAAAATCGGCACCACTTCCAAGTCCATTTCCATTGCAGTATAACAGTTTGCTAAAGTCTGAGCTTCTACGCCCTGGCCCGCATCAACCACCAGCAATGCACCTTCACAGGCTGCAAGTGAACGCGATACTTCATACGAGAAGTCAACGTGTCCAGGGGTGTCGATAAAGTTTAATTGATAAGTTTCACCATCTTTAGCCGTATAATCGAGCGTCACGCTCTGGGCTTTGATAGTGATACCGCGTTCGCGTTCAAGATCCATTGAATCTAAAACCTGTGCAGCCATTTCTCGATCAGAAAGGCCGCCACAGACTTGAATTAGACGGTCGGATAAAGTCGACTTACCATGGTCGATATGTGCGATAATCGAAAAGTTACGAATGTGCTTCATGAATGGCGTGACTAGCTCGTGATTAAAAATGAATGGGATCTTAAGATCAAGTTGACGGATTCTACCGAATTTAAACGCTACTCGCTATCTTTCGATGCGGCATTTATCAGCTTATCTGCTGAAATGGGTAATCCAAGCACTCGAATAAGGCTTGGTTTGTAGGCTGAATCCCCATCGAATTTCTTGGCATAATACCGTGCAATCATTAATCCTACCGTAGTAGCAACAGCAGCCGACACAATAACACCGAGTTGGTTACTGGCCGCTAAATCAATAAAAATGTACTGTCCAATTAAACTACCGCCCACTAAAAATAGCAGCGGTAGCATATAAACTAATAGTGCTGAACTCAACATACTACGCTCAGATAAGCCGATTTCAACGACTTGTCCGAGGGTTATTTTTTCATTGGTTGCAATATTTATCTGATGAGAACGCCCAGGCATCGCTTTTGTCACAATACCTGTGCCGCAACTGTCACTCGATGCGCAATGACCACAACTGGTTTGTTGTTGGCAACTCACGGTTATCTGACCGCTATCAACAGCGACAACAGTCGCTAATGTTCTCATCATGATTATTTACTCGTTTGGGTAACCTCAGCTTTAGTATTATCAAAGGTTACGTTTTCTGCAATACGTCGCGCTGTTTCTGGTGGAATATCACCGACAACCGTTATTTCTTTGTTGCCATCAACTCTGGTGGTTAAAGTACGACGCCCTTGACGAACTAATTGTCCTCGCCCAACAAAGTTATCAACATCAGAAACATACACAGAGAAACTAAATAAACCGTCACTGTACATTCGGCTTTCAACCGCACGTTCAGTTAATAATAAACGGTGGCGATTACCCGCAATTAATGTGAAACCATTAGGTAACCACTTCACAGCCCACTCAAGTTTTTTCTGTGGTTGTTGTGGCAATTGTACCACAGCTGGCAATTTAACTTGCTCAAGCTTACTGAGCATTTCAGCAACTTTAGGGTTCACAACAAATGATACCACTCGAAATTGTTCAAGTAGGTCGCCTTCACGATCCAACAAATCAGCCCGCATCACTAAATGTGTGGTCTGATCAATCCACAATAAATAAGAGTAGCGATTACCATCTTTAGGAGCGACACGCACTACATCACAAGCAACACCGGCTTCGCGAGCGCGTCCCATAGCGATAAAATCATAGAAATTAGCCAGTCGGTCTATATTTGCTTTCATTAAAGGCAATATTGGCGCGACCATTTTGTTACTTTTAATGGTGAAAGGATCAAGCCCAGGCTCAAAATAACTAACTTCATCGCCTCGTTGGATAACCTCTTGTGGTGGCCCACTAAGGAACAACAAGTGTGCATAACTTTGACCTTTCTCTAACGCATGCCGATAGCGTAAGGTATCAATGCTGTTTTTCTTTACCCAAATGTATGACATCTCATAACTAAGATCTCGACTGGCTTGGCCCATTTGATGCAACAAAGCCTCTGTTGAAGGTTTAACCGCTTCAGCAGAGGCTTGGAGTGGCAATAATAGGCTGACCAATGCAAGTGCACCGACCAGTATTTTTTTCATTAATCCGCCACTGAATTATTAGGATGTAATCGTGAGTGATCGATACTGCCATCTTCAGCATTAAACCGAAGTTGAAGCTCATAATCTTGTAACATCGAGTTAATACGACGTCGCTGTTCCATTAACTGTGACTCAGATGGTGTCTGATTATTATCAACCATACTGGTATTTAAGCTCACAGGTTCCGCTTTACCCGTAAATGGAATGGTTTGAAGTACAGGCACATCATTACTGGTTGTTGTCGCCAGGTTGCTACCATTACCGTCATATTGTTGAACGCCAACAATGACCGCTAATGAAACACATGCAGCCACTGCAACCTGACCAAACTGGGATAGCCAAGCGGGTAATGTCCGCTTCGCTTTAAATGGGGTCGGTTGTTCTTCAGTAATTATTGGCTGAGTAACAGTCTCAATATGAGTGATCACAGCACCTGTATGTGCCGGTTCAGCCTCTAACGCTAACGCGACATTTCCTGCAATATTCCATTCTTTGCATTGCGGCGCATCACCACGCATAACATCACCAATTAGGTTGAAGTCATGCCAGCTTTGCTCGCTATTTTTGTCAACGGTCAGCGCATTGATAATACTCTGATCCAAATCTTCGCCATCAAGCAATGCCGAAATTTTTTCTTTATCAGCCATTTTTTCCACCGTTCGGTGCAACATTATCATTGTTGCATAAGGGGATGAATACGTTTTTCAACTATCTCTCGAGCACGGAATATACGTGAGCGAACAGTACCTACTGGACATCCCATTACTTCAGCAATTTCCTCATAGCTTAGACCATCCAGTTCACGCAATGAGATCGCTGTTTTAAGATCATCGGGTAATGCTTCTATCGTACTAAAAACAACCCGCCTTAATTCTTCAGACAACATTTGGTTCTCAGGGTTCGAAATTTCTTTAAGCGCATTTCCACTTTCATAATATTCCGCGTCTTCAGCATCAACATCAGATGCTGGCGGACGACGCCCCTGAGCGACTAAATAATTTTTTGCCGTATTAACCGCGATGCGATAAAGCCATGTATAAAATGCACTTTCACCACGAAATGTGGGTAAGGCACGATATGCTTTAATGAACGCTTCTTGGGCAACATCTGGTACATCACCAGAATTGCTAACATAACGAGAAACAAGATTACAAACTTTATTCTGGTACTTAATAACCAGAAGGTTGAATGCTTGTTTATCTCCCCGCTGTACTCGCTCAATTAATACCTGATCAGTTTGCTGCTCGCTCATTCGAGCGTGTACTCCCATGTCTACGGTTAGTAATATTGCATTCATCTCACGATAACTTACCCAATAATGGCGTAGATTCGTTATTGATACACAATGATTTATTTAGATTATCCTGCCACTATAAGCGTTAGTCTCACCGTAAATAAAACACTGACTTATGAAATATTTATGAGCATGAGCACTACTTAAGACCGATGGATAATGGCAAAGTTCCACCGTTAAAAAAATAATTTTATTTTTTGGTTACCATGACGTTATTCACTGTAACAAAAATACATAAAAAGCAGATCTAATTACAGCAGTCATTTTACCTGAAATAATAACACTGACGAGGATCTGTAGCTGAAAAAAGTAAAAAATCACAAAGACATGAATTAATTACGCTGTTACCTGTTAACAATAACACAGCCAAAGTTCCGTATATCAGTGATATTTATGCTACCAAAATCCAAACAAACATGCGTTTTAATAACAAATTTGGTAGCATGAAACAAGATTATCACATGGACATGTAATCACTATGAATCAACCTCATCAACAAGATAGCGACATATTAGTCATAGGTAGTGGCGCGGCAGGATTATCGCTCGCACTCCATTTAGCACACCTTGGTAAAGTTACCATTTTATGCAAAGGACCACTCAGTGAAGGAGCAACTTATTATGCTCAAGGAGGTATCGCTGCCGTTTTTGATGAATCAGACAGTATTGCATCCCATGTTGAAGATACCTTAATAGCAGGTGCTCACCTTTGTAATCAAGACGTCGTACAATTTATTGCAGAAAATGCCAAACAATGTGTGCAGTGGCTCATTGATGGAGGCGTACCCTTTGATCGTGAAGAATCAGATTCTGATGATGATCCTCGCTACCACCTGACACTAGAAGGTGGACACAGCCATCGTCGTATCCTTCATGCTGCTGACGCCACAGGAATGGCAATGCAAACTTCACTTCAAGAACAAGCCCGCAACCACCCTAACATTACTATCCTTGAACGTCATAATGCACTTGATATTATCACCGAGAAAAAGATAAACCCACACTCAGAGACCAACCGCGCACTTGGTGCCTATGTGTGGAACCGTGATAAAGAATGTGTTGAAACCCTTGCGGCTAAATTTGTGGTCTTAGCTACAGGCGGCGCATCAAAAGTGTACCAATATACTTCTAACCCTGATGTTTCATCGGGGGACGGCATTGCAATGGCATGGCGCGCAGGTTGCCGCGTTGCTAACCTTGAATTTAATCAATTCCATCCTACGTGTTTATTTCATCCAAAAGCACAAACCTTCTTATTAAGTGAAGCTTTACGTGGCGAAGGGGCTTATTTACGTCGCCCTGATGGTAGCCGTTTTATGCTTGATTTTGATGAACGAGCAGAGTTGGCTCCTCGTGATGTGGTGGCACGTGCGATCGATTACGAAATGAAGCGACTTGGTGCCGATTGTATGTACCTAGATATTAGCCATAAGCCAGCTGATTTTGTCAGAAACCACTTTCCAATGATCGCTGAAAAATTACAAGGTTATGGCATTGATATCACCACCGATATGATTCCAATTGTGCCAGCTGCGCACTACACCTGTGGCGGAGTTATGGTTGATAAATCAGGTAAAACGGATATTGAAGGTTTATATGCCATTGGTGAGGTAAGCTATACCGGTTTGCACGGAGCTAACCGTATGGCATCAAACTCCCTACTTGAATGTGTGGTTTACGCATGGTCAGCGTCACAGAATATAGAACAACAATTTAATGCCATCTTACAACCGCAACAATTACCTTGTTGGGATGACAGCCAAGTGACCAATTCAGATGAAGAAGTGGTGATCCAACATAACTGGCATGAATTACGATTATTTATGTGGGATTACGTAGGTATTGTACGCTCAACCAAACGTTTAGAACGCGCAATGCATCGAATTGAATTACTGAAACATGAAATCGATGAGTATTACAGTCATTTCCGTGTTTCAAATAACCTGTTGGAATTACGTAATTTATTACAAGTTGCTGAACTTATTGTTCGGTGTGCGATGGCCCGTAAAGAGAGTCGTGGGTTGCATTATACGCTTGATTATCCTGAACTTGATGAACAAGCAACAGCAACAATTTTAGTACCTAATAATCATTAATCGTAGTAAATAACTATTTTTTACTATCAAAACCGTGATGCTAATTTAATGATTAGCATCATAGTTTATTATGGGCGGAATCAGGCTTTAACAATCCTAAATGAATCATCATTTTTAATTGTCGATACTGAACTGCATCACAACCGTCATAGCAAATAATTAACCATTGATTTCTATGATGTGTAATCGACAACACCACCAACCAGCGCGTAACCAGTTTAACCGCTATCACCTTTCCAGCCTGATCATACCAACGAAGATTACCATCACTATAAAGCCGTAAAGGGCCTTGTTGACGTAAATAATATTGATAAGTTCGTTGCCACTCAAACAGCAAGGCTTCGATAAAAAAATAACTTAAGGGTAAAAATACAGGTGGGACAGTCCATAATAATAGCACTGCACTTAAGTAAGATAGACTCAGTGCAGTGTTCAGTCGCGGGGATAAGTTAAGCTTTAAATCAACGTAACTTGCTGTTGTTATGGGCAACAATTTTATCAACCATCATCGCGTGAGCCGTGTTATCACTACGACCATGCTGCATCATCCATTTAAATAAATCAGGGTCATCACATGTTAATAGAGAAATAAAATCACGTTGCTCTTGTTCTGATAAATCATCAAAACATTCTTCAAAAAATGGCATCACTAACACGTCTAATTCAAGCATACCACGACGACATGCCCATTTAACGCGAGCTTTTTCTTCTGCACCTAACATACATAACCTCTATTGCGTGCCTAACGGCTCACTGATAATCGAATACTGTGCGTATTTCCGTTGCAAACAGAGTAACAGCCAAGCCCAATAACGACCATGCGTTAGCACAAATAATCCCTCAAGATGAGACCTAGCCCACCATAATTGCATCGAACAAAAACATCCAATTAACCCATCATGTAACCAGAGTTAATTATTTTGTTCAGTTGGTATAACATAGCGTAATAATTACAGCATTTGTGGATACCATTATGAGCACTTGGTCAACTCAACACACCTTTACTCCGTTCGCATTAAACACAACTGATTCGCTACCTGATTTAGCGATGATCAACCTCAGTGACTGGGGAATGGTGACTCTCGTTGGCCCTGACACTAAATCTTACTTACAAGGCCAGTTAACTTGTGATGTGGTGTCATTAAGCGCCGATAAATCGACCTTTGCTGGTCACTGTGATGCCAAAGGGAAATTACGTACCGTTATGCGCGTTTTCCATTACCAAAATGGTTATGGTTTACTACAACGTCAAAGTGTAATGGCAAGCCAACTACCTGAATTAAAAAAATATGCAGTATTTTCCAAAACAGAAATAACGCAAAGTTCAGCGATTATTTTAGGGCTTACAGGCCCCCAAGCTCAAGCCACCATTGATAACCATTTCAGTGGCGATGCCGATGTTCGTCATAACGATACCACCACAGTGGTAAAAGTAGATAACGCACGCTGGCTGGTCATTACAACCGCAGAAGATGCAGATGCGGTTATTACTACATTGGCACCTAATGCTGTTTACGCCACTACTGAGTTATGGAACCTCTACGATATTAAGGCAGCACAACCTCGCATTGATAACGCCACCGAGCTTGAATTCATTCCTCAAGCGGTAAACTTACAAGCAGTTGATGGTATTAGCTTTAAGAAAGGCTGTTATACCGGCCAAGAAACAGTCGCCCGTGCGAAGTACCGTGGTATCAATAAACGTGCGATGTACATCGTGGCAGGTATGGCCTCACAATGCCCACAAGCTGGCGATGCCTTAGAGCGCAGTGTGGGTGAGAATTGGCGTAAAGGTGGCACTGTTATTTGCGGCTATCACTATGCTGATGACCAAGCTATTGCTCTGGTAGTGCTACCTAACGATCTCGACGATGACAGTCAATTCCGCTTTGCCGCAACACCTGACGCACTTTGGCACAAACTCGATTTACCGTATGATCTTAATGCAGAATAATTTAATTGATACCGTTGTAACACAGTTACTTGATAACGAAGGGGTTGATTACCGCTTGTTGCCGCATAGTAAACCTGCGAAAACTATTACCGAAGCGGCAGCTGAGCGCGGCGTTGATCCACACCACATGGTTAAATCGATATTATTAAAAGATATGTCAGGTTTTCATGTTCTTGCATGTGTTCCTGGGCCACAATCGGTTGATCCTAAAAAAGTACGGGCACTGTTGGGTTGCCAGCGTATGACTTGTACTGATGCAACTGAAGTGGAAAAAGTAACTGGGTTAGTTATCGGTACCGTAGCACCCATAGGACTAAAGCGTCCATTAGTGATTGTCTTTGATAGCGCTATTACCACCATTGAACGGGTCAATATCAGTAGTGGTGATCGTATGGCTGGAATAGAAATTGCCACCGATGATTTATTGATATTGTGTGATCCGATGGTCGCTGATATTTGTAGAGATAACGCTTAATTAGTGATAATTACCCTCCTAAATCTACGGTATTTCATTTTCCAAAAATACCGTAGGTTTAATCAACAGCTAAAGGGAATAGGCTATGGCTAACCATCACCACCATGATATTAATTGGCGCGGTGTCGATCTTAATTTATTAATTGCCTTTGCCGCATTAATGGACACCCGTAGTGTTACCAAAGCCGCCAATCAATTAGCCATTGGCCAATCAGCAATGAGCCATAATTTATCGCGCTTACGTAGCTTATTAAATGATCCCTTATTTGAACGGCATGGCCACCAAATGTTGCCAACTCAAGCCGCTTTAGAACACGCAACAACTGTCGATACGATCTTGTCATTAGTCACCAATGAACTGCTTAGACCGAGCACATTTATTCCTGCTGACTTTTGTGGCACTTTTAAAATAGGATTAACCGATTATGCCGAGTTGCTATTTGCCCCTGCGCTGTATGATGCAATTCACCATCAAGCGCCGCAATGCCAACTGAGTTTCTTTAATGTTGATCGACATAGTTATCACACTGATTTTAATCAACATCGAATGGATGTAGTTATCGGTTCAATGACAGATATGGGCAAGGATATTGAACATCAATATTTATATACCGAAGATCATGTTTGTCTTTATGATCAACGCGCAACCGGACTTAATGCTAACGTCACACTCGATCAATACAGTCACCACCCCCATGCACTTGTAAGTCCGGATGGTAAATTAATCACACAGGTTGATGATCAATTACAGCGACAAGGGTTTCAACGTCAGGTCGCAGTAGGATCGCATAACTTTCTTACCATTCGACATTTACTAAGTGGCCGTGATTTAATTTGCGTAGTGTCACGTTTGATGGCGCAGCTGGATATTTTCAATGACCAATTAACTCAATGCCCTCCCCCTGTTGCGATTGCTGATTTTGATATTCGATTACTATGGCTGCATCGCAACAGCAATCACCCTCGCAATCAATGGCTACGCCACCTTGTAGCCCAAACAGTGATAACCCAAGTAGAACAACTTCGAGCGGGTCAATAATCGAATAAAAAGAAGGTGGCAGAGTATGTTTACTCTGCCAATGGCTGTTATTTCTATACAAATGCGATTACTGCGCGCGACTATTTGGCTCTTGAATTTGATAAAGTTTATGTTCATCGCAAGGTTCGTCGCAGTTACATTCTTTATTGACGCCAACATTGGCTAACCCACCACAACTACCACTGATCGTTTGACGTTTGACAAACCACCCAATCGCCATCGCTAATATCACCACCAAGAAAATTCCTAACGTCAGGAAAAATGTAGTCATAATTTCAACCCTCCAATTTTTCCTAACTGATTAAAGCTGGTCACGAACATACCGACTTTAGCCACGACAGGCACCGTTTTTTTAGTGCTGCAACCACAGCCACATGCACCTTTTTCACGTTTACAAGCACGACCTTGATCGGCAGTCACTAATGCTTCTTTGCTAATTCCACCCGCTAAAAAAGCCGCGAGTGATGTTCTCGGCGGCACACGACTCACACTAAAACCAGCTTGCAGCAAACGAGCTAAAGAGCGTGTACCAATGTTTCCCAGAACAATTTCATTGACGTTCAACGCCGTAAGTTGTCGCTGAAGTATTTTCTTATGTTTGCATCCCAGCTCTCGACTACCACTATTTTCAATACGATCCACCAGCAGGCCCTGTTGATCATAAATAGCAAATATTGCTGCTTTACCAAAATGACCAGCAATCTGATCTCTTGGCGTTAACGCTATCGCTGTTAACATACATTATTCCTCTGTATTTTTAGGGTTGTCGGTTACCAATTCTAATGCCATTCCCATCACTAATGCCTGCGCTACTTTATGTCGCCCTCGTGCCACAATATTGCCTAATGTTTGACGAGAAACACCTAACTGTTGAGCTGCTTCAAGTTGTTGTAAACCCAGCATATCAACTAATCTTAGTGCCTCTAATTCATCACTGGCTAAAACAAGTCGAGGTAATTGCTTCATCGGAACCCCATTGGGTTTAAAGCAACTATAAGCAGGGCGGCAACTGATTTTTCTTACAATTTTAGGTCTTGCCATGGTGATGATAACCTCGATCAATAAGGCTTATTATTGGCATACGCCAAAAACCTAGTATTGATCTAGGATCATAAATGATGATCTAAGTCGCTATTTTAATAAAAAACACTAAACAACTATCAACTTCAAATTTTAAAAATCAGCATAAAATATCGTAACCAACACCAATTTATTATTAACACTATTGCTTATAAGTTATCCATAAAGTTCAAACGATACGTCACTTGTGTTCATTTAACACTAATATCGTTAAACAGGTAGCGATCATCATTCATAAACCACTTTTATGTGAGAATTAGTGATAATAAGAAACACCAAAAAGCCATCATAATCAGAATATTATTCTGAATACGTTATTTAAACTTATTCAATTCGCCAATAAATGAAATTTATCGTTAAATTTATGCTAATAATGTCACAGAAGTGTCATAAAAATTAGCGTATACTTAGTACCGTTAATCGCCAGGAAGGTCGGAGTTAAACTGTATTATGCGGATGTTCAAACGCTACTTGCCGAAACTAATTGCCAAGCATGTTAGTCGTATATTTAATGGAAGAATTTATATTGATGGCCGTGGCGGCTATCATTTTGAGAAAGGAATATTGTTGGTGCCATTAAAAGCACAACAACATCATTATGATACAGTGAATGAAGTAAACTTAGAAATTAAACGCCTTCGTGAAATTTACTAAGTCGATATTCAATAGTTAACGTAACGCGAACAAAGCCCACTCAAACATGTGGGCTTTAATGTTTTATGCTATTCATCATCAATAATCGTCGCTAAATAGTCCTCAGCATCAAGTAACTCATCTACATCAGCGTCAGTATCGATACGAATTTGAAATAACCACCCATCACCATAAGGATCATTATTGACCAATTCAGGCGTAGTCTCGAGATCGCCATTAATTGTGATAATTGTTCCCGTACACGGTGCATAAATATCAGATGCTGCTTTTACAGACTCAATAATGGCACATTCTTCTCCACCATCAATGGCTGTACCACTATCGGGAAGATCAATAAACACCATGTCACCGAGCAGAGCTTGAGCATGATCACTAATACCAACGGTATAGATTCCATCACCTTCATCACGTAGCCATTCATGAGTATGGGTAAATTTTAATTCTGAGGGCACATAGCTCATTATCACATCCTTTTTAAGCTCACAATTAATCGATAATAAATACTCTATTTACTGTAGGTGAAAAAATATCTTTTGCTCAATTTGAGAACAAAAAAACCGTAACAAAAAATGCTACGGTTTAATAAGTTATAACTCAATTAATCATCTAAAGACGCTTTATTCATAACGCGCTAACTTCGGCAGCTCACCACTTAAGCCTAATGCATGTCGCATAAACTCATCTTTGACTCCTGGAGCATTATTAGCAAACAACATTCCTAAATCACGCACCAGCTTTTTCGCTGGATGAGCGCCATCAAACAAGGATTTAAAACCTTGCATTGCGGTGATCATTTTAGCCGCTTCCGCTTTACGCCAGCGTTCGTAATGACGTAAATTAACCTGCTTACCAATATCTTTTTCCGCTTGCCACAAGCCAATAATCTCTTGTGCTAGAGCAGCTGCATCTAATAAGCCGAGGTTAACACCTTGCCCAGCTAGAGGATGAATGGTGTGAGCCGCATCTCCAACTAAAGCTACCCGTTCACGTACAAAATCTTGAGCATAACGCATTTTGAGCGGAAATGATCGACGCTCTCCCTCAACTCGGCACAAACCTAAACGGTGATCAAAAGCAGTGGTGAGATGTTGATTAAATTCTTCATCACTAACATCACAAAGTTTCAATGCTTGCTCAGGTGGTAATGACCACACAATCGAACATAAATCCTTTTCAGCTAAAGGTAAAAAAGCCAATGGGCCATCAGGGCGGAAAATTTGACGTGCGGTTTGTAAGTGAGGTTCATCACAGCGAATATTTGCTACCAATGCGCTGTGGCCATAATCCCAATGTGTTAATGGAATATCCACATGCTGCCGTAACCATGAATTCGCACCATCAGCCCCCACGACTAACTTAGCGGTTAAATTTTTACCAGACGCTAAAGTCAACCAAGCTTCAGTCTCACCAAAGGCAATATTTTGGCATCGGTCAGGCGCAAAAAGAATGACATTATGCTGTTTTTTAACTTGCTCTAACAACGCTAGTTGCACTACTCGATTTTCAACAATATGACCTAAATCAGGTTGTGATAACCGTTCCGCGTCAAAATCAATATGGGCAAAACTGTCTTGTTCCCATACTTCCATTTTGCTGTAAGGACTCATTCGACGACAGCAAATCCCTTCCCACGCACCCACTCGACGTAAGATACGCTCACTAGCACGGCTTAATGCCGAAACACGTATATCGGGCAAGGCTGCTAATTCAGGGTCAGGTAATTGACCTTCAATTACCGCCACTCGTAATTCAGTGTCGGCTAACGCTGTAGCCAGTGTTAAACCAACCATTCCACCACCGATAATGGCGACATCAACATTTTGCATCATAGCTATCGTTTTACCTGTCCCATGGCACGGCGTAACAGCGGTGCTTGAAGTGTGTTAGAAAGGCTCATTGTCATCAAGCCCAGATTACGTCCAGCAACCAGTGCCGGATTATCGTTTGCAAATAAGCTTACCAGTCCTGCTGTCATTGATACTGTCGCTTGGCGATCAGGTAAACGACGCTCACGGTAACGGCCTAATACGGAGGGTAAACCAATATCAGCGCCACATTGAACACCTGCAGCAATTTCTTCAGCTAGCGTCATTACATCACGTAAACCAAGGTTAAATCCCTGTCCCGCAATGGGGTGAAGCGTTTGAGCTGCATTGCCAACTACCGCTGTACGATGTGAAACTAGCCGCTGTGATTGCCGTAAAATTAGAGGGTAACAATGACGCTCACCAATAACGGTGAATGCGCCTAAACGCCAGCCAAATACAGCCTGCAATTCCGTTAAAAATTGCTGATCAGTCAACGTCATTATCCGTGCTTGCTGCTGAGGTTCAATACACCACACCAATGAGCTCCGTCCTTGAGACATCGGTAATAATGCTACAGGGCCATGCTTAGTAAAACGTTCAAAAGCTTGACCTTGATGTGGCTCAGCTGTGGTAATGTTAGCAATAACAGCGACTTGCTCAAAATCATGTTCATCACGACCAATATGCAATAAATCACAACAATGTGACGTCGCACCATCAGCAGCAATCACTAATTTAGTCCGTAATCGTTTACCTGTATTTAAACGCACTAACGCCTCAGCCTGAGTGCGTTCAATATGTTCAACTTTGGCGGGACAAAACAGATCAATCTGAGGGCGAGTCGCTAACTGGTGGTGAAAAATTTTACCCGCATCCGCTAATTCGATGACATAGCCTAGCGCATCAACCGCTAATTGTTGCGCTGACAACTCAACCATTCCCGCATGACCACGATCCGACACATGAATATGTTCAATGGCCGTCGCAACTTTTGCCAAGGCAGGCCAAAGCTGAATCGCATCTAATAATCGACTTGAACCATGAGACAACGCAATACTGCGTGCATCATACCCAGGGTGCCCATGCTGATCAGCCGCTACCGCCTCAACAACCGCGATATGTAATTGATGCTGAGTTAATTCATCCAGTGCAATTGCTAGACATGCACCCACCATTGCGCCACCCGCAATCACCACATCATATTGCTTCACATTTTGTCCCTTTCGCCATCGAAATAATTAGTGAAGAGTTGGCATTTCGTCAGCGTTATCATCATTGACAAGACGTTGACCTAATTCAGAATGACAACTCAAGACACACATACGTACATGCTCTAGCACTTGTTCAAATAAAGCCGCTTGATCTTCAAGATCTTCGTCTTCATCAATACCAAGTTGTGAGATCTCTTGTAAATCGGCCAGTGCTTCGGTTATTTCCTCAGATAATTGATTTTTTTGCAAATCCATTAATCCTAAACCTGAAATAAAACTACTGACCCACTCTGTTAATGCTTCAGCACGAGTCGCTAATGGCTCGTCATCATCAGGCATCAATAATGAAAACTCAAACCCACCACCAATGAGCTCATCAGCCGTCGTTGTAAATAGCGTTCTTACCATCATTTTAGCGCCATCAGTCATCGGCTCGCCTTCATTGGCATAGTCACAAACAGGGCCGGCCCAGCTCTCATCATCAACAGCTAAACCACCACAAATCATTCCACTGAGTAAACCATGTAATTCAGCAGGCATAGCAGCTAAGCCTTGTTCTTTTAATTCAGCTTCAACAGCTTGGTATGTTGGCAGGGTTATTTCACTCATGGCTTATCACCTTTTTAATTGGCGCGATTTAAAATAAATAGTTTTGTGACCATTACTGCATTAATCATGATGTCAGTAATTAACGTTACACTTTTGAAATTGTACCAAACAATAATCAAACTCATGGCTTAGTTAGTATAATAAATAGCGATGAGCGAATGACGGCACTGTGTTATGCTAACACTTAAGCCTAGTTCGGCAAATGATAACACTGGCGAGAACGTTCAATCCTTAATCAACTCTATGATGAGTGTGATTAATATCTGTTTAGTCAGAGGCTATTGAACCGAAACCGAGACATAGCCGCTTGCATCTTAGGTAGGGTTTTTCTATATTGACTCTAGTCGCAAGCGGAATGAATACCCATTCTGGCACGGAGCAAATCGAAGGTTTATGAGTACTCAGGCTGTAGAAATTCAAGTATTGGGCAGAAAATTAAAAGTAAATTGCCCAATAGGTCAAGAAGAAGCATTACGTGCCGCGGCGGCAGATTTTGACCAGCGCTTGAAAGATATGTCTGCGCGTAGTAGTGTATCCGTAGAACAATTATTGATCTTTACTGGTCTCAACATCAGTAACGAGTTGCATTTAGAGCGACAAGAACATAATCGCAATGCTGAATTAATATCCAATAAAATCAATTCACTAGAAGAAAATTTGGATAAAGTATTGCAATATCAGCCAAAGCGTTGATAATGAATTGACCCTGGGGTGTACGTCAGTGAATGAACGTCCCCGAGCCGATAAGCAAATACCCAGGATTGGCTTTTTTATTAGCTATTGAGCATGCTCAGCCCGACTGAGAAGCCTACGGTTAATGTTGCTAATCCACCTTGAACATCTGGTTCAAGGGCCTTATTTCGCAACGGCACCTTGGGGACATCCCTCTTAGTGTATTTCACTTTCTTTGTTAGTATTCTCACTCTACAATCTTTAGACTCTCATTGTTCATGGATTGGATACTCAAGTGATAACGCCCCCCATTTCCAACTCACAATCATTACGCCAACAGCTACGACAACACATTCGTCACGCTAGGCGTCAGTTATCTTCTCAACAACAACAACATGCTGCTCAACAATTATCCCAACGTTTACAAGCCTTACCTTTAATTCAGCAAAGCCAACACATTGCACTTTATCTCGCGACAGATGGTGAAATAGATCCACAGCCGTTTATTGATTGGTTATGGCAGCAAGGAAAATCCGTTTACTTGCCAGTGTTGCACCCTTTTAGTAAAGGCCATTTATTGTTTTTACATTACGACGCAACCACGCCAATGACCACTAACCGCTACCATATTCGTGAGCCTAAATTAGATCTGCGTCAAGTTAAACCTATTGCTGAGCTTGATATCATCTGCACGCCATTAGTTGCCTTTGATAATTCAGGTCAACGGCTTGGTATGGGCGGGGGTTATTATGATAGAACCTTGAGCCAGTGGCACCAACGCCGACAAGGGCCTTTCCCTATTGGCATTGGTCATGATTGCCAATATATACCGCAATTACCTAACGAAGAATGGGATGTACCATTACCCCTTATCATTACGCCCCATCATCAATTTAACGAGTGATCACTCATACAACGCAAACGTTTGGCTTTTGGTTAAAAAAAACTGAATGTAATTGTATGTTATTCATAAAGTTATATTTTTAGTTTTAAGTTTGCAGCCTTTAACCATAGAATCCAACTGACGAAATCACTTCGGTTAGCTATAATCACCTCTCGCATAATTGAGGTCATTACGAGGAGAACGGCATGACACAAGATGAAATGAAAAAAGCAGCGGGTTGGGCAGCACTTGAGTACGTAACGAAAAACAGTATTGTTGGTGTAGGTACTGGTTCAACCGTTAATCACTTCATCGATGCCTTGGCAACTCGTAAAGAAGAGATCAAAGGGGCGGTTTCAAGCTCTGTTGCTTCAACTGAGCGCTTAGAGCAAATTGGTATTAAAGTCTTTGATGCTAACGATGTTGCTAGCCTTGATATCTATGTTGATGGCGCAGATGAAATTAATGCTGAGTTTGACATGATCAAAGGTGGCGGCGCAGCATTAACTCGTGAAAAAATTGTCGCGGCTATTGCTGAAAAATTTATTTGTATTGTTGATAATACCAAACAAGTTGATGTCTTAGGTCAGTTCCCATTACCCGTTGAAGTGATTCCAATGGCGCGATCTTTCATTGGTCGAGAATTGGTAAAACTTGGAGGTGATCCTGTTTACCGTGAAGGTGTAATCACGGATAATGGCAATATCATTCTTGATGTTTACAACATGGCTATCACTGATCCTAAAGCAATGGAAGACAGCATCAACGCCTTACCCGGTGTAGTGACTGTCGGTCTATTTGCTCATCGTGGTGCTGATGTATTACTTGTTGGCTCACCAGAAGGCACGAAAATCATCCAAAAATAATGATTGCTTCGTTATTTGATTACAAAACGGCAGCTATTGATCGCTCGTGAATCATTAGCTGCCGTTTTTTATTGGCTTTTTTGTAATATTCTTACCCATACTGGTTATTTTTTGATACTTTATTAAACAGACCTCATCAAACATTTAACCATTTAGCTACTGAAAGGCAATATTTACCACAGCTAAGCTAAGGCAAGATTGTCATTATCAGTCGCCACGTTTTTAAGGATAAGAACTTATGGCAACCGTATCACTCAATAAAGAAAAGATAAAAATCCTGCTTCTGGAAGGACTCCATCCTTCAACAGTAGAAGTGTTGCAGCAAGCAGGTTATAGCAATATTGATTACCACAAAGGCTCTCTTGAGGGTGAACAACTATTAGACGCAATCAAGGATGTTCATTTTATTGGTATTCGTTCACGTACTCAATTAACACCAGAAGTCTTTGCCGCAGCGAAAAAACTAACCGCTGTTGGTTGTTTCTGTATTGGTACCAACCAAGTTGATCTCAATGAAGCAATGATACGCGGTATCCCTGTTTTCAATGCCCCTTTTTCAAATACGCGTAGTGTTGCTGAACTTGTTCTTGGTGAGATCTTATTATTGTTACGTGGCGTTCCTGAAAAAAATGCCAAAGCTCATCGTGGTGAATGGTTTAAATCTGCCGACAATGCATTTGAAGCGCGAGGCAAAACCCTTGGCATCATTGGTTATGGTCATATTGGAACTCAACTCGGTATTCTTGCTGAAAACTTAGGTATGCGAGTCTGCTTCTACGATATTGAAACCAAGCTGTCACTTGGTAATGCTTCTCAAGTTAACTCATTATCAGAATTACTTAATAAATCTGATGTAGTGAGCTTACATGTGCCAGAAACAAAAGGAACCGCTAATCTCATGGGTGTTGAAGAATTCGCACGCATGAAACCTGGTTCTATTTTTATCAACGCTGCTCGTGGCACAGTGGTCGATATTGATGCGTTATGTAGTGCTTTAGAAAGTAAACACATTGCAGGCGCTGCCATTGATGTGTTCCCTGTTGAACCGCAAACCAATAATAATCCCTTTGAATCCCCGCTAATGCAGTTTGATAACGTGCTTTTGACACCACACATTGGTGGTTCAACTCACGAAGCTCAAGAGAATATCGGTATTGAAGTCGCAGGAAAACTGGTGAAATACTCTGACAATGGCTCAACATTATCTGCAGTAGGCTTTCCTGAAGTATCATTACCAGAACATCACAGTGGTTGTTCGCGTTTACTGCATATTCACCACAACCGCCCTGGAGTATTAAATCAAATCACCACTATTTTTGCATCGGAAGGCATAAATATCGCCGCTCAGTTCTTGCAAACAGGTGCAGAAGTTGGCTATGTGGTTATTGATGTAGAAACAGAACGTTCAAAAGAAGCATTGCAGCAATTGAAATCAATTGAAGGCACGATTCGCGCCCGTATTTTGCATTAAAATATCGCTTAAAAATGACAAAGGAGAGCATAGTGCTCTCCTTTTTTATTGCCATTTAATCTGTATTTTAATTATTTTTATCGTCAAATTATTTTTCAGCTAATTTAAAAATCACATTAACGCGATCTTTAATCACAATGCTGTTATCAGTATAGCTTTGATCGATAGACCCTTTGCTCATACTGCTATACATCACCGCATCATTGCTTTGACGGTATGGCATTGGCTGACTATTAGTGTTGTAGTCAATCTGCCACACACCATCAATTTTATTGTCAAATCCTTGCGCTAATGAAACCGCTACTTGCTTAGCGTTCTCAATTGCTTTTTGACGTGCTTGCTGTTGATATTTTTCAACATCAGACACTTTTAAATCAATATTGTTTATTTGATTAATCCCATCACCCAACGCGTCATCCAAATAAGTATTCAGCTTCGTTAGTTGATGTACCGTCACCTCAATATTGCGACTCGCTTTAAAGCCTGAGAGTTGCGGTTTTTGATCTTTTGGATAAGTGTAACTTGCTGATAATGAAATATTGGCACTATTAATATCTTTTTTATCCACACCGGCTGCTTGTAAGCGCTCAATAAACTTAGTGACAGCTTGATCGACAGCCGTCTTAGCGTCAACCGCTGTTTTCTTAGTTTCAACCACATTAACAGAAAAAACCGCCATATCAGGTTTAACCGTAACTTCGCCACGGCCCGTTGTTTCTAAATGAGGAAATGGAATATCTGCTGCCATTGCAGCAGTTGAAACAAACGCACTAGCGCCAAGTACTATCGCTAACAATTGTTTTTTCATTATTCATCCTTTTATTGATCGCACAACAGGGTTATTTATTGATACCAATATTAATAAATACATTGCTGTTTATCTGTAAATGAGAAGGCTATGCTAACAAAACCTCGATATAATGAACAGTGTTTTTTAATTGTGCTTCAGAAATCATTCAGTAATGATATCGTTTTATCGCTGCTATTAATGCGACGGTTAGCTTTTATTTTAATAAAAAAAAGAAGCCCGTAGGCTTCTTTTTTAACGTCATATAATTAAAACTTGGGCAAATTAAGCGCCAACTTTATTTACATGTACATCCATCTGTGGGAATGGAATTTCGATACCTTCTTTATCAAGCTCTTCTTTAATCGCTTGGTTTAGATCGAAATATACAGCCCAGTAATCTGGAGTGTTAACCCATGGACGTACTACAAAGTTAACTGAAGAATCTGCAAGTGCAACCACACCAATCGTTGGTTCAGGATCTTGAAGCACACGAGTATCAGCGGTTACTACGCGACGTAATACTTCTTTGGTTTTTTGTAAGTCAGCATTGTAAGAAACGCCAATCACTAAATCGATACGACGAGTGTCATTACGAGAGTAGTTAGTAATTGGGTTACCAATAATGTGTGCGTTTGGCACGATAACTGTTTTGTTATCAGGCGTACGTAATTCAGTAGAGAAGATCTGAATAGATTCAACGGCACCAGCAACACCAGCAACTTCAACATAATCGCCAGATTTGAATGGGCGGAAACCAACAATCAACACACCAGCTGCAAAGTTTGATAATGACCCTTGAAGTGCAAGACCAATAGCAAGACCTGCGGCACCAATAACAGCAACCACTGATGCAGTTTGAACGCCAATACGGCTAAGAGCTGCAATTAGAACAATCACAAATAGTACATAACGCACTAGGCCATGGATAAACTCAACAACTGCATTATCCATGTCTTTTTTACGTAGAATTTTAGCAATTGAACCTGCAATAAGTTTAACAATGATATTACCAATAAATAAAATCAGTAATGCTGAAACAATGTTCACTGCATATTGAACTAATAGGTCTTGGTTCTTACTGATCCAATTACCCGCGTGCAATACACCATTAGTCAGTGAATTATCGGATATATTCTCAACAACCTTGTCAGTAACGCTCTCTGTCATGAAGGTATCTCTCTCAAAGTATAACAATAGTAAAATGTTGCTAATGTGTAAATCATACCGTAATGGGTAAAAAATAACACTATTGCAACAAATGTGATATTAGACAAAAATCGCTAACAATGCTGCGATTAGTATAATTATCAGCATTGAATATTCTAACATCAAAGAAACGGTGCATTATTAATCCTTTATTAACCAAATGGCTAGTAAAAAAAATCGAACAATCATAAAAAAATATAAATTATCGACACATAAAGAATAATGCTAACTACTTATTAGATACAAAAAAAAGCCCACCGTAGTGGGCTTTTTCACATTTTATGTAGCTGATATTCTATTAAAGAACGTCAACTGCATTTAGGTCAGAGAATGCTTTCTCTAGACGCTCAACCATTGATACTTGACCTGCACGTAACCATACGCGTGGATCATAGTATTTCTTGTTTGGCGCTGACTCACCCGTTGGGTTGCCAATTTGACCTTGTAGGTAATCGTGGTTTTCAGCTTCGTAGCGACGGATACCGTCCCATGCCGCCCACTGTGTATCAGTATCGATGTTCATTTTGATAACACCGTAACCGATAGACTCTTGGATTTCAGCTTCAGAAGAACCAGAACCACCGTGGAATACGAAGTTTAGAGAGTTAGTTGGAAGACCAAACTTCTCTGAAACGTATGTTTGAGAATCACGTAGGATAGTAGGAGTAAGTACTACGTTACCCGCTTGGTAAACACCGTGTACGTTACCGAAAGATGCAGCGATAGTGAAACGAGGGCTAACTGCGTTTAGTTGCTCGTATGCGTATGCAACATCTTCAGGAGAAGTGTATAGCTCAGAAGAATCCATATCTGAGTTATCAACACCGTCTTCTTCGCCACCAGTACAACCTAGTTCGATTTCTAGTGTCATGTTCATCTTAGCCATACGTGCAAGGTATTTAGCTGAGATTGCGATGTTATCTTCTAGAGACTCTTCAGAAAGGTCGATCATGTGAGAAGAGAACAATGGCTTACCAGTTTGTGCGAAGAACTCTTCACCAGCGTCTAGTAGACCGTCGATCCAAGGAAGAAGTTTCTTAGCAGCGTGGTCAGTGTGAAGAATTACAGGAACGCCGTAAGACTCAGCAACCGCGTGAACGTACTTAGCACCAGCAACAGCACCAAGAATTTGAGGGCCTTGACCTTCAAGCTTCAGGCCTTTACCAGCGAAGAATTGTGCGCCACCGTTAGAGAACTGAACGATAACTGGTGCTTTAGCTTTAGCAGCAGCTTCAAGAACAGCGTTTACTGAATCTGTACCGATACAGTTAACAGCAGGTAGAGCAAAGTTGTTTTCTTTAGCTACAGCAAAAACTTTCTGTAGGTCGTCGCCAGAAATAACACCAGGTTTTACAAAATCGAAGATCTTAGACATAACAATAGTCCTATATTTTACTTTGTTGTCTGTGGAAAAATTCTTGTGCAAACGTTTGCGATAAGCTTTTATTTTACTGAAATATAACGTCTATCACAAACATTTAAACGTGGAAACTAAGACTATTATTATAAATACACCCAGTTTCCACGCCAAATAAATTATGCTTTAGCGCGAGCTTCTAGCATTTCAACTGCTGGTAATTTCTTACCTTCAACGAACTCAAGGAAAGCACCGCCACCAGTAGAGATGTAAGATACTTTATCTTTGATGCCGTACTTGTCGATAGCTGCTAGTGTGTCACCGCCGCCTGCAACAGAGAAACCAGCTGATGCTGCGATTGCGTTAGCAACAACTTCAGTACCTTTACCGAATTGCTCAATCTCAAATACGCCAACTGGACCATTCCAAAGAATAGTTTTTGCGTTCATGATGATGTCAGCAAGTGCTTGAGCTGAATCAGGACCTAGGTCAAGAACCATGTCGTCAGCAGCAATATCAGTTGCAGCTTTAATAGTTGCTTCTGCAGAGTCAGAGAACTCTTTAGCACATACAACATCAGTTGCTACTGGAATATCAGTGTGTGCCATTAGCGCTTTAGCAGTAGGGATAAGGTCTGCTTCGTAAAGTGACTTACCTACATCGTTGCCTTCAGCTGCGATGAATGTGTTAGCAATACCACCACCAACAACGATTTGGTCAGCAATCTTAGATAGTGACTCAAGAACAGTTAGTTTAGTTGATACTTTAGAACCACCAACGATAGCAACCATTGGACGTGCTGGGTTATCCATTGCTTTACCTAGCGCTTCTAGTTCGCCAGCAAGTAGTGGACCTGCACATGCTACAGGTGCAAACATACCTACACCGTAAGTAGATGCTTGTGCACGGTGAGCCGTACCAAATGCATCCATTACGAATACGTCACAAAGTGCAGCGTATTGCTTAGATAGTTCGTCTTCGTTCTTCTTCTCGCCCTTGTTGAAACGTACGTTCTCAAGAACAACAAGCTCGCCTGCGTTTAGCTCAAGACCATCAAGGTAATCTTTTGCTAATTTAACGTCACAATCTAGTGCGTCGTTTAAGTAGTTAACTACAGGCTGTAGAGAGAATTCTTCTGCGTATTCGCCTTCCGTTGGACGACCTAGGTGAGAAGTAACCATTACTTTAGCACCCGCTTCTAGGCAGCGCTGAATAGTAGGTAGAGATGCAAGGATACGTGCATCTGAAGTTACTTTACCGTCTTTTACTGGCACGTTTAGGTCAGCACGAATAAATACACGCTTACCAGCTAGATCCAGATCAGTCATCTTGATTACAGACATGTTTTGCCCTCTCAACATTATTTAAAATAAAAGTTCATAAATTTCATGGCCCGGCGTCACTGCCAAACCTAATAATTCTTACTACTTATTTTGACGGCATGACAACAGAATGACCTGTTGCAGCCATTGCTAACGCAGTATCTAACATACGATTTGCAAATCCCCATTCGTTATCACACCACACCAACATTTTGATTAAATGCTGCCCACTGACGCGGGTTTGGGTGCCATCAACAATCGCGCTATGAGGATCGTGATTGAAGTCAATCGACACCAAGGGTGCTTCGGTATAAGTCACTATACCCTTTAATGTACAACGAGACGCATTCAATAATGCTTGATTTACGTCATTAACTTTCACGTTTGTTGTAACAGTAACCGTTAAATCCATGGCGGTGACATTTATTGTGGGCACCCTCACAGAAATAGCTTCAAATTTGTCAGAAAACTTCGGAAAAATACGACCAATACCTAAATGTAATTTGGTATCTACTGGAATAATGGATTGGCTAGCAGCACGCGTTCGGCGTAAATCAGGATGATAAGCATCAATAACTTGCTGATCATTCATTGCAGAGTGAATTGAGGTTATAGCACCCGTTTCAATACTGAAACAATCATCCAACACTTGAATGATGGGCACGATGCAATTCGTCGTACAAGAGCCATTAGAAACAATCGTGTGTTGCTGGGTTAACTGTTGATGGTTAACGCCATATATCACAGTAAAGTCAATATCGTTGGCAGCAGGATGGGAAAATAACACTTTGTTAGCACCAGCATCAATGTGGGCTAAACCATCAGCACGAGAACCAAACTTACCGGTACAATCAAGAACAATATCGACGTCCAAATCGTGCCAAGGTAACAATTTAAGTTCCGGTTGATGAAGCAGGCGAATTTGATCGCGGTGACCATTTTCATGGGCAATAAAAAGATGCTCCTGATCATGACTGACAGGCTTACCGAATCGTCCATGGCTTGAATCATACTGAAGCAGATGAGCCATTGCTTCCGGCTCTGCTAATTCATTGATTGCCACGACGTTAATCTGGTGATGTTTACCACTCTCGTACAGTGCACGTAACACACTGCGACCGATGCGGCCGAATCCATTTATTGCGACTTTTAGTGTCATATCCGTGCTACAAAAAAACCAAGCGGCGTTAGTGTATACCAACCAAGTTTGAGAATCACCATAATTGTGACAACTCTCACTGCGTTTAATTAAATATGTTCATAATCAAACATATCATCACATAAACAACCTTAATAAAAAGATAAAATATGAATAATTAACCACCATAAACCATTATTCATGTAAAAGTTTTATCATCAAAATTGGCTTGTTTAGGGTGTTTTCCACCAATAACCACTACCAAACAAAATAAAAACAGCGACAGATTTATCAGATAAATAATGACAAGTGCTATAGGATAAAACGATATATAAATATCGCTATGTCTTTGCAGTATCCCCTCTATCAATGTACAGCCATGTATACGGCTTATTTATTTTAAAATAACATTGGGCATATCTATTTATAGCGGCTATTTTCGTAACACGATAAAGCAAAACCTCGTTCTATTGATTACGACTAACAAAACAATCAATGCGGTTAAGATTGCAAAAATCCACTGAGCCATTCAATGGGATCACACATACTCCTTTACAACCCTGCATTTTAAATAAATAATCGTCACGCGCTGTTGCTCTGCGTTATTAATGAAACATCAAGTAAAAGTAAAACCCTTAGAATATCTTCGTCAATGTTGTCATCCTCTGTGTTTCCCTTAGCTTCATCGTCGCATTTAATAGTTACGCTTATCAGCACTCACATTTTTTATCTTTTGAATATTAAGGGTTACACATGTCGCATAAAGCAACAGGTTTAGTGAAGTGGTTTAGCGAAGAAAAAGGCTTTGGCTTTCTAACTCAAGACACAGGCAATGCTGACGTGTTTGTTCACAGCAGCGGCATTGCTGATAAAACATTAACCAAACTACCAGAAGGCAAAAAAGTGTCTTTTGATGTCGAGCAAGGTCAAAAAGGCCTACAAGCAATCAATGTTATCATTTTATAACGGCGAAGAAACATAACTAATGACGATCAATAAGACCACGGTTATGTCCTGTGGTCTTTTTTTTATCTTTTACTATCGATAACACAAATTAGACATTATCTTCAAAGCCCTCTCGGTCTTATTCAAAACATCAATCAAAGAAAGCTTACAAAAATGTAAACTACAGGCAAGGTCGGTGTATAGATCGTTAGTTATTATTCTCACATCAAAACACAACAGAGAATTTTACAATGTCTAATAAACGCTTTGCTATGCTACTTGTTCCTGCGGTACTGTTATCAACATCTGTATTTGCGACAACAACACCAGCATCTTCAACAGTGCAACCAATCAATGCCGTAGCAACTCAACAACAAGGCTTTAGTGGCCCAAGTGTTGGTCTAAAAACAGTAAAAGCTGTTCTTGATGCCGGCATGTTCAGTGATGATACCCCTGTCACATTAACCGGACACATTACAAATTCATTAGGTGATGAACATTATCAATTTACCGATGGTACTGGTTCAATTACGATCGATATTGATCATGATAAATGGTTTGGTGCGCAAGTAACCCCACAAACAAAGATCACTATTCAAGGTGAAATTGATCAAGAGTTTAACCATACTGCAATTGACGTGAATCATGTCCGTGTTGTGGGATAATCCCTTTATCACCATCATTAGGCTGCGAGTGCATCAATCACTCGCCGTCTTATCATCTATAGCGTATTAATCTTGCCGACATAACGATAAACTTTATTGTCACACTGTTTACCAACGTCTAATTAAATGCAGGTCATATCACCTCGCATAAAAAATACGCGTTTACACTCTAATAACGTAATAAGTTGTTAGATGCTAAAAAACACCAATATTTACGCCTTTTTAGCACATCAACGAGTTATTCAAATTTTCATCAATAGATTTTATCTGATTGTAAGGCTGCCATTATGCAAATACTGCTTGTCGAAGACGATATTAGTTTAAGTCGTTATATTGAAAAGGGACTCACAGAAGCGGGACATCATGTGCAGTGTATTGATAATGGGAAATTTGCCCTTTCAATATGCATGTCAGAACAATTTGATATCGCCATTGTTGATCGCATGTTACCGGGGTTAGATGGATTATCGTTTGTAAAAGCACTTCGAGCATCTAAAATCTCAATGCCAATTATCTTTCTCACTTCATTAGGCGGCATTGATGATCGCGTTGATGGCTTAGAAGCAGGCGGAGATGACTACTTAACTAAACCCTTTGCCTTTTCAGAATTACTGGCTCGCATATCAGCCTTATCTCGTCGCTCATCAACACTCTCTGAAGCAAAACCCAGTGAATTAGTTTATGGCGATCTCAGTCTTAATTTATTTGATCATACCGCGATCCGCCAAGGACAAGTCTTAACTCTGCAACCAAAAGAGTTTCGTATTCTTGAACTCTTTCTGCGTCATCCAGGACGCGTCATTACTCGAACCATGTTATTAGAGCACGTTTGGGATATCTATTTTGATCCCCAAACCAGTGTGGTGGAAACTCACATTAGCCGTTTACGTAATAAGCTTGAAAAACCGTTTGGTGATCAACTTATTCATACCGTTCGAGGGGCTGGCTACAAGTTAGAACACAAACTTGGGAAAAACGCCTAATGCATCCTTTTATCACGCAACTTCAACAACGATTGCCGACCCCTGTATGGTTACGCAGTTCTGCTATGCAGCAAGGGCTGATGTTTATCATGGTGTCAGTGGTGAGTTTAATTTTGATGTCGAGCCTCACTATTGCGTATGTTGACTATCATCTTGATGAAGTAAATAACAACATTGAACATAACGTTGAAGCCTTTATGCTTGGCACCACCACCGAGATCAACAAAGAACCTATTGATGAAGATGATGTTATCGACGTTTTGGCAACAGGTTTTATCCTATCCGGTATTCTAGTTATACTTTGCAGCTCAGCTATCGTGATTTATATGACGCGACGCAACCAAGCAAAAATTGATCGCATTGAAACGGTATTACGCGCCGCCGCTGATGGTGAGTTATCAGCCAGAACCATGATGTCGAGCCAAACAAATGATCTCACTCGTATCGGCTCAACCGTTGACGAAATGTTGTCACGCTTACAAAGTGTAGTCGCTGCAATGAGCGATATATCCTCCAATATTGCTCATGAATTAAAAACCCCGATTACGCGCTTACAATATAATTTACAAACCTTAAGTGAGATGGCTGACGCTCACGGTGATAAGCTTGATGATGATTTTTCAGAACAACTACAACTGTCACTCAAAGAATCAAACCGGTTAGCAAATATCTTTGATGCTTTACTGCGTATATCTCAAATTGAATCCGGTAATAGACGCCAACGTTTTGAAACCATAAATGTGGTTGACCTCGTCCACACCATTGCTGAAATTTATACCGATGTAGCTGAAGATGCAGACATGAGCTTGGTTCTTGATGCTCAAAAAGAGCCTATTTTCATTCAAGGCGATAAAGAGTTACTGATTCAACAATTTGCTAATTTGGTAGAAAATTCACTGCGTTATTGCCCACAAGCAAGTCAATTAATACTCTCGTGCCACACTGAGCAAGATGATAATGTGGTGATCACCATGGCAGACAATGGCCCCGGAATTGATGACCAAGAAAAACAGCGCGTATTTGAGCGTCTTTATCGAATTAACAAATCCCGCAATGATGGCGGCTTAGGTATCGGGTTAACCTTAGTTAAAGCGGTGACAGATTTACACCAAGGCGAAATCAAACTTTATGATTGTCATCCCGGACTTGGGGTCGAGATTCGTTATCACTGTTAGTCACTTTTGCTATCGCATAGAAATATGAGATGACAGCACCAAATGAATAAAAATACCGCCTTTGAGGCGGTATTTAACAGTATGTCTATTTATGTGCACTAAGCATGTAAACCCAATATAGTAATGTCACTTTTTACCAACTTAGAGATGTCACATTTTGGTATACCTAAAATTACGATAAGAATAACAGATCAAAGTCATATAACTAATTTTTATAGGGTGGACGACACTTGTTACCAAGTGCCGTCTCCCTAAGAACCCAACGTGTAGCTTTCACTGCACTAGGCTTTATTGCAATACTCCAAGTACGTTGTCTTTTTATATGACTAGGATGCTACATCCAATTAATATTTATTGTTGCTGATTGTTGAACTTTCTACAGTATAACTTGGGACCTATTATTTTCTTGTAACGTTGCATCGCCATTTCAACCATAAAGATGGATAACTTTGTGACAGAGCCGCCTAATATTGATGGGTAAAAATCTTTCAGATTCTTACCTATTAAAAAGACTTTTCTAAAGGGTCAAGATGAGACTTCATATATTGTTTAATGGATACATTGAACAATATATGAAATTGTCTATCGGCGGCGATAAAACTTTTAAAACCTGCTTGAATTGCTAAATATTCGAAATTATAATATATATTATTATCTAATAATATTTTTAGAGAAAAACATCTTTTTGTTTGTAAGTAAGAATAAAATTTTATGTTATATTTATTTAATATATTTTGTATTGTCTTTGGTGTGACACCAATTTTTGCTGATAACGATGTTAGAGAAAAATTATTATCTTTATGATTAGAATTGATTACATTTAATATCGTATCAAACATTTCTATTTTTTTTGTTTTTTGATGAATATCTTTCTCTATAGAGAGTGCAATTGTTGAACCTATAATGTTTTTTATTTTCTCCTTTTTTTTATCATTATTTTTTTGATATAAATCATTCATAAACCTATCAACTAAAGATCCAAAAGGTATTTTCATGGAATTCTGCCAAAGGACACAATTAAGATATTTCCTATCGTCATAATCTATATAATTAGTTGTATCTAATATTATAGATACTGATTTTCGCCTAAAAGGAGAAATTACTCTAAACTTAGAATCAGACGATAAAATATTGGATATCCCATTTTTAGATTGTAGAGTAACAGTAGTATTGGTCAGATATAAATCTGACAAGGAGTTAACAATAAAGATAGTATGATCTTTATTATTTAATAATTTCAAATCACTTGTATATGGTTCAGAATCAATTGAAATAATTTTACTTTTATCGTTACATTCATAAAATGAAATTTCATTTTTTCCCTCAGAATCAAAAATGCTCTTTGAATTAAAATCTAACTGTTTCTTTAAAAAGAAATCCCATTCTTTTTCTTTTAAAGTACTCATCATTTTACCTTTAACCTGACGCGCTTTTCATCAATAAACCGCAGGAGCATGAACCCAACAGCCAACGAGAACGGCATGAGTTAGCTCACACCCCTTTATGTAAGTAGCCTGAATAACCTTCTAAAAAATTGACAGGATGATAACCATGCCAACTTGGCTGATAATCATATAATACAATACCCTGAAGGATATTTGTGCTTGGTGTATCACTGCCTGAGCAATAGACCCACTATGTACACGTCTATTTTTCAACATCCAACACCTTCATCGTGGTTTCATCACAATGTAAAGCGAGTTGCTCTAGCATAATACAACGTAACTCGTCGTACAAAGGGATAAAAAGTACTGCACACTTTATTAACCAATCTGCCATTGTGCGTCGACCGATGATAATGCCCCATTGCTGAAATAAGGTTTCCTGACGATAAAGAGGAAGACTATATTGATATTTAGCTGTAATGGTTTGAGTGAGTAGGCTTGAGGTCGCAATCCCTTTAGGGATTGGCGACGCAGGGATGGAGCTTGCTTTATGATTGTTAGGCGTGGTTCCGCTTACGTTATCTGAGTACAAAGAGCGTCAACAATTTGGTCCATTCATAACATTTCTATGGGTCAACACCGCGCTTTGAATAAGATGATTACTTGCTACCGCTAGATTCGCTTTGTGCCAACTTCGTTTAGCGTTAACCTTATGTTTTTCTTGATGCCACTCATCTTTACCAAATCATTTCAATCCCGTAGAGTCAATGGCTATAGCAACAATATCATCGTCTACTTTTTCATCTTTTTTGAATTTTGGCGTCTTAAAACCTAACTGGCTGAGACGCTTAGACAGCAGCATATAGTCTGGACATTGAAGTATCTCTAACCCTAACATTTCAAGAATGTTTTCGATAAAACCTTGCGTTTGACGTAATGGAAATTTGAATACCATTATTAATGGGAGTATAATGATATATATAAATAATCATTTATATCGTATGGCCTCAACGGTTTGAATTATTACAAGCGCATCAGCAATCCATCATGTTTTCTGGTTTTGAAAAATAAAAGCCTTGATAATAGTTAATCCCTAATTGTTTTAATAAGCAAAGTTCTTTCAATTTTTCCACACCTTCACAAACAATTATCACTTTATTATTAATAAAATATATATCATCAATTATTTTTTTAATTTGTTTAAAATCATCACTTTTAATTATCGTTTTGTCTAATTTTACCACATCAAAATCTAATTCCTTTAACCGATAAAGTGTAGAATATTCAACACCGAAGTCATCTATGGCAATTTTAAAACCTAATTCATGAAGTCGTTTAAAGTTTAATTTAGTCTTAATTTTATCTTTAAAATAATCACGTTCTGATATTTCAATAGTAATATTAGTGAGATTAATGCCCTGAGCATTTATTTTCCTCATATCAAAAATATGATTTGATATAAATGAACAGGAAACGTTAATAGAAACTCTTGCATCTTGCAGTTTCTTTGATGTTCTTATATCAGAAAACAGCTTATTAAATAAATAATATTGCGCATTATTATCATTTTTTATATCTTCTAATAGCTGTATTGGTAAACAAATCTTTGATTCTATGTTTGCTCTCAATAATGCTTCATATCCGTATATTTCATCACAATGATAACAAGCCTGATATTGAAAGAAGGAGTCCTTTAACTTCATTTGTTAACCTTAGTAAAGGGAATATTGATAACATTAAATAAATAATATTTAGAGCTATAAATAACCATATTATTAAATTGCATCGGCTTTATGAATGAGCAAATCCGAAAATGGCCCGCTAAACAGCGGGCCCGTCGTATGATGCATTATTCAACTAAATAGGATAGTTGGAAGAACAATACACGGTATGCAATTACGAATATGTCACCACTGCTGGTACTGTTGCGGTCCAAGAGTCAGGAACCGATGCTGTAGGGAACGTGAGCGAGAAATTTCCAAGATCAGTCGCGATCGCAGCATATATGTCGCGTGGGTCATGAGTCTGGGTATTTAATAGCTTATCGATCGATTCTACTGAGAACTCGGGTCTATTCGCTACCGAGGTGCCCTCGATCGCGTTCTTGCCTATCAACGCCCACGCGACACTGCCTAACGCGGAATTGTCGCGTACATTTGCAGGTTTGTTTTGGTCGTAAAATGATGCTCCCGCTGCTGAACTCACCACCATCTGTAGCGATCCCTTCTCGCCTGATCTTCCGCCTGTCGCTTGTACCGTTATATCTTGCTTGCCTTTCGTGATCGTGACGCCCGCGATCTTCACGGTTGGTGCCATTCCTAGGTTACGGGAAGCAACGGACTGTGTTGTGTATCCCTGTAAGAAAGCGATATTTGCTTTCTGTATAGTGTACGTGGTGTTCGTCCCAGTAATTACGCCGCTGTCTTTTTTCATTGTCCACCCCTTGGCTAACGCTTGCGACGCCGTTGGGATTTCCCACTTCCATACTGGCGTTGTACTCGTGATAACACCACTAAAATCTAATTGTCCATTGAACGGGGCTGGCGCTGCTGCATTAGCCGCGCCTGCCGCTAGCATGGTCGATACCGCAACCAGAGATAATACTAATTTTTTCATTTTTTATTCCTTTTTATTATGATATGAACTCTCACGCGTCTGTCTTGTGTGACCGGACGTGCGCGATGAGTATCGTCGCTTCTTGGTACTGCTATACTGCCTCCCCGTCCTAATAATGAATAAAGGACAGGATTTACTGTATTCTTCTTATTAACACCAGCCGGTGATGTCTAACGTCGCATTTAAAGGACCGCGATAGGACATCGGTAACTGTATTCGTAATGGTCGTTCAACGTTAACCGCTAACTGCTTAAATGCTGTGGGAATAATAAATCGAACCGTTGTCCCTTTTTGCTCGCCCACCATATTGACGTGCTGACCATTTAACCTTAAGCCCAATACCGCTCGTATCGTCATTACGCCTGTTCCTAAGGGTTTGGTTATAGTAATAGTTACGTTACCGTCATTATTTTCATTTAATGTGGCATTCTCTATTTCTAGATACTGTAAGATGGTCTTTATATCCTGTTGTCTCACCGTCAATAATGTAGCGTTACTTAATGATTTAGTTATCTCAATATACTGATTATTAATCACCTTACCATTTACCGTCCCAAGTAAAATAGGTGAACGATTGAGACTCAGCGGGTGAGCATTAACAACATGACTGGTAATCAGTAGTACACTGATGGCAGTTAATAAAACAAACGTTGTTTTAATAAACCGGGTAATCATCACCTGCATACTGTCTTTCCTTTGTAGTTAACCAGAATATACTCATAAATAACGTCATCATTGTTACTAATCTCTATTTGTTACATTTTCTTTTCAGTAGCATTAACGTTATTATCTGACGTCTTTAATACATAGGTATTTAAATTACCGTAATCATTTAACGCCTTAACTGCCTTCACTGTTTTACCCGTAATATTCACTTTATCACCCGGCATAAACATCGTTAATTCTTTTGTTTCAGCGGCATTTAAAACAACTGGTTTATTTTTATTATTTAATAACTCACCAATGGAGAAAATATAGGGAGTACTATTAACTAAGTATTTCTCACCCGGTAAATACTCAATCGTCATTCGAGACTCGGCGTCTTTACGTCCTTTCATTAAGGACTGAGGACGATAAATAAGTTTAACGCGCGTTCTAATCGCCATCGATATACCATTACCTTTAAGTAACGGTGGGATTTCTTGTAAATTTAACCAATAAACGGATTCTTTATTTTTAGGCATATAATCGGTCATTTTCATGATACGAAAAACTTGTTTCCCATGGCCTTTTATTTTAAAGAACGAAGGTGTCGCAATAAAGACAGGCCGAGTATCACTTTTATCCATATTTGCCACCCACACTTGGGCGCCATACATTTTATCGGAGGCGTTATTTACAATCGCCGAGATAGACGTAGCGTCTCCATCATAAATATAGCGAGTTGAATCCAATGCCAGCGCGGCTGAGGCAGTATTCACTACCATGAAAGAGCAGACCAAAGCTAATAATGTGCGTTTAATTTTCACAGGTAACCTCTTGTAATTCATGTGTATCTTTAATCTCTGAGCCGTTGATTTTACAACCGCCTAATATCAACGAGTTGGGCTTTTCTATGGCATTAATAAATAACACCTTATTATTAGTAATAAAGCCTAAAGGCGCGCCAGACGCTGAGGTCGCCCACGTACCACTGGGCACAAAATTGCCTTTATTGTCATCCGTTGATGCAATAGCGATACGAATATTATTATCCGCTCCCTTTGTAATTACACCTCGCTCATCAAGTTGAGTTAAGGAATGATTACCAAAAGAAAAAGCCACACGATTATCCCCAGCTAAAAAAGCACTACAGCCGGGTACGGTCGATTGTTTTTCATAAAACTTAATGGTGAAGGGTTTATTTACAACACCTTGATGATTGACACCATTTTTATTATATACACCAAAATCAATCAACCCTTGATGAGATGAACCACCATCAATAACAATAGAGCACGTTGAAGCTACAACCGTACATTAATATTAACTCTACTTTTTAGTGCTAATATTGGAGATGCTATTGCCACAACTGGAAATAAATACAATATAAAAAAGCATATCTTCTTTGTCATAATTAATTCTTTGCTTATCTGAATGATGATGATTTTCGCATATACCTTATGCTTCTTTATTTTTTGTGATTTTATATTAATTAACGAGTGACTATGCATAAAAAGCGAATTATTTACACAAAAAAGCGAATCCCCAACGTTCGGGGTAGTTGGAGCTGGTTTTTCTGTTTGGGTTGTTTATAAAGGTTCTGTCGCAAAGTTATCCATATTTATGGTTAAATAGGCATTATCATTATCTATTCGTTGATCACCATGAACTTTAAAGGTTGCCAGTTTCCATCCTCTCTCATCTTAATGGCTGTTCGTTATTATATTTCTTATAAGCTTAGTTATCGTGAAATTGAAGAAATTCTGGCTGAGCGAGGTATTAATGTTGACCATTCCACATTAAATCGTTGGGTGATTAGATTTGCTCTTTTGTTAGAAATAAGAGCAAGACAATTGAAACGCCCAGTATCTTCTTCATGGCGAATGGATGAAACATATATCAATATTAAAGGGGAATGGTGCTATTACTACCGTGCCGTTGATAAACATGGCGATATTGTCGACTTTTACCTTAGTCGTCAACGTGATGAAAAGTGAAGTGGCATAGTTAATTTGGCCACCTAGTTAGAGGTGATATCATCACCTCATAATTTAATAGGTGACACAATGACTAAAAGAATATGTCCTAATTTTACACCCGAATTTCGATTAGAATCTGCACAACTCGTTTTAGACCAAGGCTACTCGGTAAAAGAAGCTGCTGAAGCAATGAATGTCGGTAAATCAACAATGGATAAGTGGGTTCGACAGCTTAAAGATGAACGTGGTGGGATTACACCTAAAGCAACACCAATGACACCTGACCAGCTTAAAATTCGTGAATTAGAAAAGAAGATTAAACGGATTGAAATGGAGAAAGAAATACTAAAAAAGCAACCGCTCTTTTGGTATCGGACTCATTCAAAACTTCATATTAGTTGATGAATTAAAAGCTTATTATCCTGTATCTATCATTTACAATGTCTTTAATATTCATCGCAGTAGCTATAAATATTGGACGAAACGGCCTAAAACGCAGTCAAAAGAGCAAGTACTATTATCTAGTGAAGTGAAGGCTGCACATCGTGCAAGTGGTGGCTCTGCAGGAGCCAGAACGATTGCAGGTATCGTTACAACTAAAGGCGTACCATTAAGTCGATATAAAGCCACTAACATCATGAAACAACTAGGATTAGTAAGTTGTCAGGTTAAGACACACCGTTATAAAAAAGCAGAAAATGAACATCTAAATATCCCAAATACATTAGATCGCCAGTTTGCAGTTACTGAGCCTAATCAGGTTTGGTGTGGCGATGTGACATATATTTGGTCAGGACAACGTTGGTTGTACCTTGCTGTTGTGATTAATTTATTTGCCCGTAAAGTGATTGGTTGGGCAACGTCAGGCTCACCCAATACAGATCTAACAGGTAAAGCCCTTTCGATGGCTTATGAAGTTCGCGGAGCCCCTAAAGGTGTCATGTTTCATTCAGATCAAGGCTGTCATTATACAAGTAAACAATTTCGCCGATTACTTTGGCGGTATCAAATTACACAAAGTATGAGTCGACGTGGAAATTGTTGGGATAATGCCCTAATGGAACGCTTTTTTAGAAGTTTTAAAACAGAATGGATGCCAACTGCGGGTTATCGCTCATCGAATGAAGCTAAAGTGGCGATCACTAAATACATTATCCGATATTACAACCAAATCAGGCCCCATCAATATAACGGTGGCTTGACGCCTAATGAATCAGAACGCCGATTTAATAATGAATACAAATCAGTGGCCAATTTTACTTGACCACTTCAAACTTTGCGACAGAACCACCACTTTTATCCATATTTGCCACCCACACTTGGGCGCCATACATTTTATCGGAGGCGTTATTTACAATCGCCGAGATAGACGTAGCGTCTCCATCATAAATATAGCGAGTTGAATCCAATGCCAGCGCGGCTGAGGTAGTATTCACTACCATGAAAGAGCAGACCAAAGCTAATAATGTGTGTTTAATTTTCACAGGTAACATCTTGTAATTCATGTGTATCTTTAATCTCTGAGCCGTTGATTTTACAACCGCCTAATATCAACGAGTTGGGCTTTTCTATGGCATTAATAAATAACACCCCATTATTAGTAATAAAGCCTAAAGGCGCGCCAGACGCTGAGGTCGCCCACGTACCACTGGGCACAAAATTACCTTTCTTATCTTTTATTTGTAATAAATAACGTTTTACTGTTACTGAACTAAAAGGAACATAGACAACCGCCCCTCCTGTGGGAACTACTTCTTTATTGGTGGTTAATAACTCTTGGTTAATCGGTAACGTTGAACCATCCAATGTAATACTGTTCACGTTATAGCTACTCACAGGAATAACCGCATTCCCTTTACTGTCTGTGGGATAAGGAGAAGAGGTAAACTTCACTCCTTTAGTATCTTTTACATTCGCAATAACAATGGTGTCTGTTGTATTTCGGGTGAAAATAATATCTTTCTTCGTTGGTAATATAATCGCCGATCCAGATATTGAGGCAGAGCCCGTTATATTTGCCCCAGACTGCGAAATCTGACCATTCAATAATGCACGGTCACCTCGGTAATTAGATTGCAAAGAATACATTTGACTACCATCAGGATAATCCCCTCCCACACTTGCAGAATAATCCAGATTATCCCCTATTGTTGACGAGATACCGGTTGTCATGCTTGTGTTTCCTGTGTTGGAAAGGTTAACACTGGCATAAGAATTATAATCACCAAAGGGAATAGAAACAGACATGGAGACCCCATAGCCAGTATCACTGCCCGTTTTTGAATAAGTCCCCCCAAAATTAAGACTAAAGGCTTTAAAGTTCGCTGACATATTGCCCGTGATACCTAAACTTGTATCACTGTTTCCCCAATACTGTCGCTGCCAACCCGATAACCCCATATCAATATCATTGGTTAATGTCTGCGTCAGACTTAATTGATACTGACTTTTCTGCTGCTGAGAGGTGGTCGCATCCCAAGGCTTAAAATCAGAAAATTCTGTGTAATCTTCATCGGTATACTGTGCCCCCATTAATTGTAAGCTCGTATTCTGACTAAATGTTTTAGCATACGTTAATGAGACCTTTCCTCCGCTATGTATACTGTTATCATCGTATTTTCCATAAGAGTAAGCACCTTGTGCAGCAAGGGTGCCCCAGTTGCCTAATCCACGGACAATCCCAACGCCAGCATTCATATATTTAGGGTATAACAGCGCACTTGACTTTAGAGTGTAATTATCAAAACCATAGCCATAAGAGGCAGCAGCAAAAAGTCCTTTTAATTGAGTCCCTTCATCACCACTCACCCCCGCAAATACACCATACTCTGACTCACCAGGACTCAACATATTGGGCACAATCGTTAGCGGAAACAAATGCGTCGATACGGCGCCATTTGTTTCCGTTATCGTCATGGTAACGTCACCACTATTAAGTAAATTAACGTTCTTAATTTCAAACGGTCCTGGCGGCATCATTTCTGAATAAATGACACTGCCATTCTGCGTTAACGTTACCCGCGCATGAGTCAGCGCGACACCAGAGAATACCGGGGTGTAGCCAATTTTATTGGGTGACATATTGTTATTACTCACAATACTGACCCCCAATAAACTCGGGCTGCCGACTAATGAGTTACTGACAAACGTTTTACCTAAGGTTAAATCTGCATGAATCCCTTGCAATGCACGGGTGACAGACCCCATAGGAACATCAACTTTTTGTTGGCTGACGTTCATGGACGTTGTGGCTATCCATTTGCCGATATTCGCCGTTATCCCTGTTGCACCATAAATTTCCGTGCCCACATTATTAACATTGGTATTGGCATTGTAATCAAGTCGAATTGCACCAATACCATAATCCCAGTTAGGCTTATCCGTCGACTGTTGAGAAAGCCCTTGCTGAGGTATGCCAAAATTAATATTTTGCGTTGAAAAATCAAAATCCACATGACTATTAGGTTCGTTACTTAAAACATAACATTGACGCTGTTGATTAAATTCCTTTGCATAAAAGGTTTTATTAATATTAATACCCGCATTACGTAACCATTCATCACTTAAGCACAGTGCATCTTTATCTTTGGGGGTAACACTCAACACCTGCTTACCCAAATCATTATTATTCAATGCCACATCCACAAGATAACGACCAGGAACATATTTATTATTTAAATTATTCCACGCGGCGGCATCTATTTTCGCCCCTCCTTGTAGAAAATCTAAATTCAACGCTTCAGCATTTACCGAGGTATAATGCAAAGCGAGTATGACGCTTACCGCGATAAGTGACTTTTTATTTATCATTGGTACGTCACCACCAAAGATAACGCTCCGCGATATGTCCCTGCATCAGCCTTATTAAGACCTTCTGCTGTTGCCATAAACCCAAACACACCTTTAGATGCAAAATCTCGAGGGTACGTTAACACCGCATTATTCGACGTTATCTTATTATGGTTACTCACTACATTGTCATCTGTTGATGCAATAGCGATACGAATATTATTACCCGCTCCTTTTGTAATTACACCTCGCTCATCAAGTTGAGTTAAGGAATGATTACCAAAAGAAAAAGCCACACGATTATCCCCAGCTAAAAAAGCACTACAGCCGGGTACGGTCGATTGTTTTTCATAAAACTTAATGGTGAAGGGTTTATTTACAACACCTTGCTGATTGACACCATTTTTATTATATACACCAAAATCAATCAACCCTTGATGAGATGAACCACCATCAATAACAATAGAGCACGTTGAAGCTACAACCGTACCATTGATATTAACTCTACTTTTTAGTGCTAATATTGGAGATGCTATTGCCACAACTGGAAATAAATACAATATAAAAAAGCATATCTTCTTTGTCATAATTAATTCTTTGCTTATCTGAATGATGATTTTCGCATATACCTTATGCTTCTTTATTTTTTGTAATCTTATATTAATTAATATTTTTTGTGATCTTATATTAATTAACGAGTGGCCATGCATAAAAAGCGAATTATTTACACAAAAAAGCGAATCCCCAACGTTCAGGGTAGTTGGAGCTGGTTTTTCTGTTTGGGTTGTTTATAAAGCCACTGATTTTAAAAAGAAAAATGTAAATAAAATATTGGATCTACTTGATAACTGAACAGCTTAAAGGCTTATTGATGGGATGGTGGGTAATATTTGCATCTATTCTGGCTTTTATCGGAGGGGCGTGGATTGTTAATTATATTTATATAACCCCGCTTGCTAATGTGAATGTCAATAAATTAATTGCCGATCCATTTATGTTCATATCGTTTGTCAGTGGTTCAACAATTGGTTTTCTTGTAGTGATTACTCTCTTGAATACTATTTCTAGGCTATTTAGAAGTGGATAGCTACACATTAAAACTATAGTCATCTTACTTTGCATATTTGGAGTGGGCGGTGTCGGAGCTAACGCTGCTCTTTATCATCTTGTCATAACCCCTAATCACATAACCGAATGCTCCAAAAAGATTGGCTACAAGAAAAACTTAATGCGTGAATATGTTTCTGATCTTTCCTTGTGCGAGAAGTTCTAGAGCCTGTCGATTTTGTTTGTCTATTTTCTGAGGTTGAAGTTATTTCAATTTGGAATGATTATCGATGTGATTATGATTTAAGCTATCCTTATTATTTATTTGAAGTAGTTGATAGTAATAATACGTTATTACTAAATAAGTTTATTGATAAAAAAGTGCATGTGATTATATTTTTAAAATTCATCAAACTATACTATAAAGTATGGGGTGCTTAGGTCTACCTTTTTGTATCTAGCTATTACTGTATATTTGTTAGTGCACATAAATAGATTAACTGTTAAATACCGTCCATAGTGACGGTACCCATCAAATCGCCCCTTAAAACGATTCTAAGACCACAAATACCGATCATTCAGCTCGTAGTATGACTTTGCGCTAAAAACGCCTGTATTTAACATATGGCATCTAACATGTACTACCGG
>NZ_JAYXUH010000020.1:0-76998 GCF_036040035.1 Photobacterium sp. S4TG1 | reverse complement strand
ACTATTCAACGAGTGCCCACACAGATTGCATGGTCAAATTGTTAAAGAACAATACTGATTTCGTTGCTAGCCAATGGCTTGCTCCGTGTCAGTGAGGTCGTAGTATAGAGACTTCGATCACATTAGCAAGGGCTTAAGTGCAATAAATTTGTCATATTCACTTGAACGTCCAAATAACGATCAACCAGTACTTTTTTGGTTGTTAATCACACGAAATATTGGTTATGGTAAAACCCTTATTTTGACTAATTAGACATTCTCATGACATTTACTCTTCGTCATTATCAAAATCATACGCCACAGCTGGCCGATAATGTTTATATAGATACCGCTGCCGTCGTTATTGGTAAGGTTTTTATCGGGGCAAATAGTAGCTTATGGCCATTGGTTGTTGCTCGAGGGGATGTCAATCATATTAAAATTGGCCAACGCAGTAATATTCAAGATGGTTCCATTTTACATGTCAGTCGAGTTAGCACCACCAACCCTGATGGTTATCCTCTTCTTATAGGTAATGATGTTACTGTAGGTCATAAAGCGATGCTGCATGGGTGCCAAATTAAAGATCGTGTCTTAATCGGTATGGGAACTATTATTTTAGATGGTGCCATTATTGAACATGATGTCATTATTGGAGCGGGAAGTTTAGTTCCACCAAAGAAACGGCTTTGTTCTGGCTTCCTTTATATAGGAAGTCCTGTTAAACAAATCCGGCCTCTGACAGAACAAGAATTAATGTCATTAACTCAATCAGCAACTAATTATGTTCAATTAAAGGATGAATACCTTAACCAATAATTATATCTGGTCGTGGTGGTGCTATTTAATAACAATATCGCCATTATCATTAAAATCTTCATCCTCAATCATGGCTTCAGCAATATCTTCAATATCAAATCGATATTCAATAAAAGTCGCTATAATCGCTTCTGGTGTTGATAATGCTAGTTCACTCTGCTGTTGTAACCATGATAATGGCAACCAACAATTGATCAGTGCACCACCTTGCTGAGCTGGAAAGTGAATAGCTTGCTGATCTGAATGCCAAGTTTGAATATCAGCAAATAATATATTTTGGTTCATGTGATTTTTACTCTTGTAAAAGGCGTCTTAATTCTCGTTGTACTTGTTTAGCCCCTGGGCGTAATCCTCGCCATAGCATAAAACTTTCTGCTGCTTGTCCGACTAACATTCCTAAACCATCAATCGTTTTAAGCGCATTGTATTGTTGCGCCCAGAGATTAAATGCCGTCACACTTGAACCGTAGACCATGTCATAACAACAGGTATGTTGACCGATAACAGCTGTTGGCACGGCAGGAACATGACCACTCAGACTCGCTGAAGTTGAATTAATGATCACGTCAAAACTCTGCTCACCTAAAGCATCAAAAGATAACGCTTCAATATCACCATATTCAGTAAATAGTGCCGCTAACTGTTGAGCTTTGCTCAACGTGCGATTAGTTATAATGAGTCTCTGCGGCTGCTGAGCTAATAAAGGTAAAATCACCCCTCGCGCAGCACCGCCAGCACCGATTAATAAAATACGTTTATCTTTCAGTGCGACCTGTTGTTGCAATAAATCTTGCACCAAGCCTTCACCATCGGTGTTATCACCTAATATACCGCCATCATCAAGATGTTTTAACGTATTTACTGCACCGGCTAATTGAGCCCGTTGAGTAAGTTGAGTTGCGTACTCAAAGGCTTGTTCTTTAAATGGCACCGTAATATTACAGCCTTTACCACCATCGGCAAAAAAAGCATCTATTGCAGTTACAAAGCCGTCGAGTGCCACTAACTGACTACAGTATTCCATCTTCTGGCTGGTTTGACGGGCAAAGAGGGTATGAATGAAAGGGGATTTACTGTGATTGATGGGATTGCCCACCACGATATATTTGTCCATAGTCCATTACTCAAATAAAAGAGCCGATACATCGACCCTATCACTGGATGCAATAACTGCCAAACATTGCTGCTGCAAATTTACCACTCACGAGGGTGAAGGTAATCACGACTCAAACGTGCCTCTGCAGAATCAGGCTGTGGCTGATAGCAATATTCCCAACGCGCTAAAGGTGGCATCGACATTAAGATTGATTCTGTGCGACCACCACTTTGCAAACCAAACAAGGTACCGCGATCATACACTAAGTTAAATTCAACGTAGCGTCCACGACGATACAGCTGAAATTCACGCTCACGTTCACTATAAGACAATTGATGTCGCCGAGCGACTATCGGTATATAGGCATCAACAAAACCATTACCGATAGCTTGCGTATAAGCAAAGCTCTTATCAAATCCCCATTGGTTGAGATCATCAAAAAATAGCCCACCAATACCTCGGGTTTCATTACGATGAGGCAAAAAGAAGTATTTATCACACCATGCTTTATGCTGTGAATAGACATCATCCCCAAACGGCGCACAGATCGCTTTCGCAGTATCATGCCAGTAGTGACAATCATCATCAAACGGATAAAAAGGGGTTAGGTCAAACCCTCCACCAAACCACCATACAGGCGCTTCACCATCTTTTTCTGCGATAAAAAACCGAACATTGGCATGAGAGGTAGGCACATAAGGATTATGAGGGTGGATCACCAGTGACACCCCCATGGCTTCAAAACGTCGGCCTGCAAGTTCTGGACGATGAGCGGTTGCAGACGCTGGCATTTCATCACCATAAACATGAGAGAAGTTAACTCCCGCTTGTTCAAACACTGCGCCATGGCGTAATACACGGCTACGACCACCGCCACCTTGCTCACGCTGCCATTGATCTTGTTCAAATTCAGCACCACCATCTTGTTGTGCTAAAGCCTGACAAATAGTGTCTTGAAGTTGAAGCAAGAAAGCTTTTACTGCGGTTTTATTTAAATCTATCTGGTTGCGATCAATCATTCATTACCCCTGACGGAAAATATTACCCGTTTGGGCATCACGAATTTCAGAAGGATTATTACGTCCTCCCGTCTCACCATTCAATATTGCAGCTAGTTTATCCCCTAGCTGTTGTTCTACATCAGCCACGCTACGCCCCGGCTCAAATCCGGTTAAATTAGCACTGGTTGAAGTTATCGGTTTACCAAATTCACGACAAAGTTGTTGAACTAACGGATGCGCGGTCACTCGAACTGCGATGGTCGAAAACTGGCCCGTTAAAAAAGCTGGGACATTTGCTTTGGTTGGCATTACCCAAGTGACAGGTCCTGGCCATGAAGCTAACACCGCTTGTTTTTGTTGCGATGTTAATTGGCTATCGTCGATATACGGCAGTAGCTGCTCATAATCAGCAGCAATTAAGATCAAACCTTTTTCTACTGGGCGTTGTTTCAATGCTAGTAGTTTATTAACTGCCTGTTGATTATCAGGATCACAACCAACGCCAAATACAGCTTCTGTTGGATAACCAATTACTTGACCTTGTTTTAACGCTGTAACCACTTGTGTAATATTTGCCACAAATTCCTCTATTTTTTATTCAGCTGATATTTTATTTTTAGTTATGGTAATCATCATACCGACACATGCATAACAACACCATTGAAGGTTAATCATAGCGTAACTTTACCAACGCAAACGTTTTCCTTTGCATTAAATCACCGTATAATGACGAAAATTGCACTTTAGTTATTCATTACCTATAGGAGATTGGAATGAAAGTTGGAATTATCATGGGATCAAAATCTGATTGGCCAACCATGCAACATGCCGCAGAAATGCTGGAGCGTTTTAATGTTGCTTATGAAACTAAAGTGGTTTCAGCCCACCGTACTCCTCATCTTTTAGCTGACTATGCAAAAACTGCGCGAAGCCGTGGTATTAGTGTCATTATTGCAGGTGCTGGCGGTGCGGCACATTTACCAGGCATGACAGCCGCTTTTACTAGTCTGCCAGTGCTAGGCGTTCCCGTTCAATCTCGCGCTTTAAAGGGCATGGATTCATTACTGTCAATTGTGCAAATGCCTAAAGGTATTGCTGTAGGTACACTTGCGATTGGTGAAGCTGGCGCCGCTAATGCTGGATTATTAGCAGCCCAAATCATCGCAACGCACAACCCAGAGGTTTTAGCTGCCGTAGAAGCGTTCCGTCAACAACAAACAGATACCGTACTTGATAGCCCTAATCCTGCTGAGGATGCATAATGAATCAAGTATTAGTACTAGGTGCAGGACAACTGGCTCGAATGATGGCATTAGCCGGTGCACCATTGAACATTAATGTCATTGCTTATGATGTTGTAACTACTCATGTTGTACACCCACTGACTCAACAACGCCAATCACTTTCACTGATTGAAGCCATTGATGCTGTCGATGTGATCACTGCAGAATTTGAACATATACCAACCGATATTTTAACGCTCTGCGCTGCGAGTGGTAAATTCAAACCTCACCCTGAAGCAATAAAAGCGGGTGGCGATCGTCGTATTGAAAAAACGCTATTAGATAATGCTAGCGTCGCAAATGCACCCTATTACATTATTAATACACGTGCAGATTTTGATAATGCAATTAGTACATTAGGTTTACCAATAGTGCTAAAAAGTGCCTTAGGCGGCTATGATGGTAAAGGTCAATGGCGCTTAAAAACTCACGATCAAATTGAATCAGTATGGAACGAAATAGTGATCTGTATTGCTGCAACGGATAACCAAGCGATTGTGGCCGAAAAATGGATAGGTTTTGATCGCGAAGTGTCTTTAATTGGTGTTCGTAATGCTATAGGTGATATTAAAACCTATACCCTCAGTGAAAATATACACACTGAGGGCGTACTCAGTCTTTCAACAGCCATTGTTGGTGATATGACACTGCAGCAACAAGCCCAGAAGATGTTTAGCGCGATAGCTGAACAACTCAATTATATTGGCGTGCTAGCGTTAGAATTTTTTGAGGTCAATGGCCAGTTACTGGTTAATGAAATCGCCCCTCGCGTCCATAATTCAGGCCATTGGACTCAACAAGGCGCAGAGACATGCCAATTTGAGAACCACCTTCGAGCAGTATGCGATTTACCATTAGGTGGGACAGAGCTTATTCGTCCGAGCGCAATGCTCAATATTCTAGGGCAAGATAGCCTACCAAGGGCGGTATTGGCTTTAGAAAATTGTCATGTGCATTGGTATGGCAAAGAAAAACGGGCAGGCAGGAAAATGGGGCATATCAACATTTGCGCAGCAACACCTGAACAACTGCAATATCAATTAATGTTGTTAGGGCAACAATTATCATCGCAAGATTTTCCGACATTACCGCGCTAAAAACCGCACACAAAAAAGCCTGCACTATAATGCAGGCTTATTGATATTTTTCAATGTTATCGCTATTTTTCAGCATCTTGATAAGTATTACATTTGCGATCAGCACATTGTAATTTAATACCGCTAGCTAATTTCTTTTCTATCAGTAATCCAAAACCACATAGCTGACAAACGCCAACAACAGGTTTATTGTTAACAGCAAAACGACATTGCGGATATTTATCACACGCATAAAATAGTTTGCCATAACGTGATTTACGTTCAACTAAGTGACCTTGATGACACTCAGGACAATCTATATGTGTTTGTTGCGGTTTTTTTTCTGGTGACGCAAGGTAATGGCACTCAGGGTATGCCGAACATCCAATGAACATACCATAACGACCTTGGCGTAATACCAATGGTTGGGCACATTCAGGGCAGGGCATATCGAGTTGCTTAACAATGTGACCATCATTTTGTTTTAGTGGCTGAATATAATCACACTCAGGGTAATGATCACAACCTAAAAATGGACCATGCTTACCAAAACGCATCACTAAATCAGCACTACATTGTGGGCATGATTGATGCTGTAAAGCCTGTTCATGGGCAGAAAATAATGGATCACTATCAGTCGTCATTATTAGTGTAGAACCCCATCTTCTGCGCCATATAATAATTCTTCCACTTGATCATAAGCAGCTTCGTTTCCTGGCGCATTAAACAACACCATCAGAATAATCCACTTCAAATCATCAAGCATAAATTCTTGAGTATCGAGTTCCATTACGCGATCAATGACCATTTCGCGAGTATCAATATTTAATACGTCAATTTGCTCAAGATAAAGCAAGAAACCACGACAAGCTGTATCCATTCGCAACATTTCATTGTCGGTATAGATTCGCATCGATGTTATCGCACTATGGTTAACATACGGTGTGTGTTCTGTTTCTTGTAAAGCAGCCAGTTTTTCAAGCCACTCTAATGACTTGTAAATATCATCCTGATGAAAACCTGCACGTAAAAGCTCTTCAGAGAGTTCGTCTTGATCCACTAACAACTCTGCTTCACTTTGAATATAGGTTTCAAATAGATACATAAGAATATCCATCATAACTAGCCCCTCCTCGTTCTGATATAACCACCGGGCACTGCAGTCACCCAACCAGACAGTTCTAATTCTAATAATTGCGGTAAAATTTGGTGGATGGGTTGTTTACAGCGTTCAGCAACGACATCTACGGGTGTTGCTTCGGTGCCTACGTTAGCCAACAGTGCGGGAAATGGCAATTCTTCATTTTCCTTCGCTGCCAAAGGCACACCTATTTGATTACTTATTGCACATTCTGTCAGACTTCCTACCTCTTCATAAATATCAGCAGGACTTTCTACCAGTTTAGCACCTGATTTAATCAGCGCATTACAACCACGACTGGCAGGATTATGAATCGAACCCGGTAGCGCAAAAACTTCTCGTCCTTGCTCTAACGCATAACGTGCTGTTATCAATGAACCACTTTTTTGCGCAGCTTCAATCACTAATACACCAGCTGATAAACCACTGATGATTCGATTTCGCTGCGGAAAATTTTGCGGACGAGGTTGCTCATCAGGCCAAAACTCGGACACCAATGCTCCTTGTTCAACAATACTTGCCGCTAAAGAACGATGCCTAGCAGGATAGACCTGATCAAGACCTGAGCCTAATACAGCAATAGTTAACCCTCCCGCCTGCAACGCACCTTGGTGTGCTTGACCATCAATCCCTAAAGCTAAACCACTGGTCACAACATAATTATTAGTCGCTAATGCTTTTGAGAAATGGAACGCTGACTCTCGACCATCAATCGACGCTGAACGACTGCCTATTACCGCAATTTGTGGCGCACCAAGACAGTTCAAATCACCACGTACAAATAATAATGGGGGTGGCGAGGAAATTTGTTTTAATAAATGAGGGTAATGAAGAGAATCGAGGGACAATATATGTTGCAGTGGAGATTGTTGCCATTGTAACGCTAACTGTAACCGCCATTGATTAGGATGCAAAAGCGCCTGTATTTGTTTCGCTGTTAAACCACATTGCTGTAGTTGCTCGGTTGTCATTGTCACCAATTGCGATGGCGTCGCATGGGTAAGCAAGCGCTGAATACAACTGCCACCTAATGAAGGGACAGCCGCAAGTTGTAACCATGCAATAAGCTCAGTTTCTGTCATAACCACTATGAACGCGGAGCTTGAGCAACCACACCTGGTTTAAATGGTTGTTGATTATTCAGCACTACCGCCAGACTAAAATACTCGTAAGGACGTAATACCATTGCTTGTGCAACAGCGATAGTGCCAAGTTGGGTACTCTCAGTTAATAAGGTGCTATTTTTATAATGGTATTGACCTTTTTTACCTTGTACTTGAGCTCCTTGCTTAAACAACTCAAACACTTGTCCTGCAACCATGCCATCGAGATGGCCACGATCTAAGACCACCACATCGTAATTTGAAATATAACTGTAGCCACTTATTTGGCCTAGCACAGTCGCAGATAACGACGCGGGCGGCGTAGTTGGCGAAAATGACAGATCCGCTTGACCATCAATGCCTAATAAAGGTAATAAAATATCATTGGGAATAATTTCTTGCTGAAAGTCATCCACTTTCAACTGGCTCATCTCACCATCACTTGCAATAACAGTAACATCTGCAATCTCTTTCAAGGTTGAGATAGTGGCTTTAACTGCAGAGTTGGTAACTTCGTCGGCACGGTCATCACGATCAAAATCTTGTTCTAAGCGATATACTCGCCACTGACTGGTTGGAACCAATGACTGATCAGCCCACAGCACATCACCAACAGAAAGATAGCCGCGCTCTTCACTGGTTCCCAGAATTTGCGGTTGGGTTGTCACAGCTTCAGCACTGATCAATTTATCTTCAGCCACATACGCCAACATTAAATATCCAGGTAACGACGTAATAGGCTGGCGTACAACACGCATTTCAGGGGACAATTTAAGCTGTTTTTTAAGACTTAATTGCGGCTTACCGTTTACCCAAATAAGGTGTAAGCGATCGCCAGGATAAATTAAATGCGGGTTTTTTATATAGCTATTTTTTTGCCATAACTGTGGCCATGACCAAGGGTTATTCAAAAATACGGCTGAAATATCCCATAACGTATCCCCTTTTTTAACCACATAAATTTCAGGATGACTATTTTTAAGCTGCGGTTGTGGTGCTGCAACCAACGATGGCATAAAAAGAATAAAACTAACGATAATAACCCATTGCCTCATGTGATCCGTTCCTTCGATTGCACAAGTTGCGACCTAGCGATAATAAAATAATCACTCATATTGACAGAGGTTGGCATTAGCTATTTGATATGTCGACTATTTAACTATCACTGCCAAGCGCTTTTCGGCTTATGTCACGATTTAATAACCCCTGTTACATCGTCAAAGCTTGAACTTTGCTAAGAGCTAACATTAATTTTTTAACAAAAAGAAATCTGTATTTGATGGTGCTAATTTCGGTTAACCATCTCCACTCGCATTCGGTACTGTTATTTGAGTGCTAAAATGACTAGAATTAGACCAACAACGCTGTATTTTTCTAGTAACCGTTAACGAATTCGAGCCCTTATGTCGCTATTGCCAGTTTTAATTTTTCCAGATGACCGTCTACGTACTGTAGCCAAGCCCGTTGCGGCGATCACGCCACAAATCCAGCAGATCATAGATGACATGCTTGAAACCATGTACGAAGAAGAAGGGATCGGCCTTGCAGCAACTCAAGTCGATATTCATCAGCAGATCGTGGTTATTGATGTTTCCGAGCAACGTGATCAACCAATGGTGCTAATCAACCCTGAAATTACGGCTGCTCATGGCGATGAAGGTATTGAAGAAGGCTGTCTTTCAGTGCCAAGTGCACGTGGTTTTGTTCCTCGCGCAGCAACCATTACGGTGTCAGCATTAGATCGTGACGGTAACCCGATCACTTTTGAAGCAGATGACCTGCTTGCTATTTGTATTCAACACGAATTAGATCACCTTGCTGGTAAACTATTTGTTGATTACTTATCACCACTCAAGCGCCAACGTATTAAAAGTAAATTAGAAAAACTAAAACGTTCTATCTAACAACATCACCATTCGAGGTTATCTTGAGCAAACCATTACGCATTATTTTTGCAGGTACGCCTGACTTCGCCGCCCGTCATTTGGCGGCGTTATTGTCTTCACAGCATCAAGTTGTTGCGGTTTATACCCAACCCGATCGCCCAGCAGGTCGCGGCAAGAAACTAACAGCAAGTCCGGTAAAAAACATCGCCTCAGAACACGATATTCCAGTGTTCCAACCAGCCTCGTTGCGTAATCTTGAAGCTCAACAACAACTGGCAGCTATTGAAGCAGATATCATGGTTGTTGTTGCTTACGGCTTATTATTGCCTCAAGAAGTACTTGATACACCACCACTTGGTTGTATTAATGTTCACGGTTCTATTTTGCCACGCTGGCGCGGTGCCGCGCCGATTCAACGTTCAATTTGGGCGGGCGATAGCGAAACTGGCGTCACTATCATGCAAATGGATATCGGCCTTGATACCGGTGACATGCTACAAGTCGCGACGTTACCGATCGCACCTACAGATACCAGTGCAACCATGTACGAAAAATTAGCGAATCTTGGTCCAAGTGCATTAATTGAATGTTTAACAACGATTGCAGACGGCACTGCAGTTGCAACCAAACAAGATGATGCTCAAGCAAATTACGCCAAGAAATTAAGCAAAGAAGAAGCACAAATTGATTGGACTATGGACGCTATCGACATTGAGCGTTGCGTACGCGCTTTCAATCCATGGCCAATGAGCCACTTCACTGTTGCTGAGCAAACAATCAAAGTATGGCAAGCCTGCGTAGAACAAGACAATCAAGGTCAACTACCCGGTACGATTTTAGCGGCTGATAAACACGGTATCGTAGTTGCAACAACAACCGGTGCATTGCGTTTATTATCCCTGCAACCCCCGGGTAAAAAAGCCATGTCCGCTGCGGATTTATTAAATTCGCGTCGAGAATGGTTTCAAGTCGGTAGCCAACTTTAAACACCAAGGCCAGGGTTAAGTCACTGGCTTTTCTTTTTCAGATTAACCACGTATCGCCAGCATCAACGGCGTTCAGGAAACAGCTATGAATGTAAGAGCCGCTGCGGCCAAAGTAATTTATCAGGTCGTCGATCAAGGGCAGTCATTGTCTGCCGCGCTACCGCTAGCGCAGCAGAATATTAGAGAGCGAGATCATGCTTTATTGCAGGAAATCTGCTATGGCGTATTACGCTGGCTACCTCGATTGGAGTCAATCACTCAAGCATTAATGGAGAAGCCGTTAACAGGTAAACAACGGGTTTTTCATCACCTAATCTTAGTTGGTTTATATCAATTAGGGTATATGCGTATTCCTGCTCACGCTGCGGTAGCTGAAACAGTCGATGCCACAAAAACCCTTAAAAAACCGCAATTACGTGGCTTAATTAATGCTATTTTACGTAGTTACCAACGTCAAAAAGAAGCGCTAGATGAACAAGCGGTTAGTCACGACGCGGGTAAATATGGCCATCCAAGTTGGTTATTGAAACTACTTAAAGCAAGCTACCCTGATGACTTCGCTGCAATCTGTGAAGCTAATAACACTAAAGCGCCAATGTGGTTACGAGTAAACAGTCACCATCATGATCGTGACACTTACCGTGCATTATTGGATGCAGAAGGTATTGCAACAGAATTGCACCCACAAGCAGCAGACGCATTACGCTTAATATCACCATGTGATGTCACTAAGTTACCCGGCTTTAGCGATGGTTGGGTCTCAGTTCAAGATGCTGCAGCACAACTTGCTGTTGATTACCTTAAACCGCAAGCTGGCGAATTGATTCTTGATTGTTGTGCCGCTCCTGGTGGTAAAACAGCCCACATCATGGAACGTGTACCATCGGCACAAGTGGTAGCGATTGACTGTGATGAACATCGTCTTAAACGGGTTTATGAAAACCTTGAACGTTTAAATCTAACAGCCCAAGTATTATGTGCTGATGCTCGTTATCCTGAGCAATGGTGGCATGGCGAAAAGTTTGATCGCATTTTGCTTGATGCTCCCTGTTCTGCAACGGGCGTTATTCGTCGTCATCCTGATATTAAATGGTTACGTCGCGGCGAAGATATCGCAGCATTGGCCTTGCTACAGGCTGAGATTTTTGATGCGATGTGGTTACAATTAAAACCTGGTGGTACGTTAGTTTATGCGACTTGCTCAATCACTCCTCAAGAAAACTGTGATCAAGTAAAGGCATTCTTGAGCCGTACTGCTGACGCAACCTTAATCGATAGCGATCCAGCTTCCCCAGGCCGTCAAATTTTGCCCGGCGAAGAAGCGATGGATGGTTTTTACTATGCAGTATTAACCAAAGCAAACTAAGATAAATTACTAACAATAGCGGAACTTGGCTTCAAGATTCCGCTTTTTAGTCTCTTTTATACGCCACTCACTGTCGATTTTATGGCACAGTGACTGTTAGTTGGCATTACTCATCAGGCATAGGCTATGAAAATCATCATTCTCGGTGCTGGACAAGTTGGCGGCACTCTTGCTGAAAACCTTGTTGGCGAGAATAACGATATAACCATCGTTGATAAGAACCCAGAACGTCTTCGTGAACTGCAAGATAAATTCGACCTTCGTGTTGTACAAGGCTTTGCGAGCCACCCGCAAACATTACGTGAGGCTGGAGCTCAAGATGCTGACATGTTAGTTGCAGTAACTAACTCTGACGAAACTAACATGATCGCGTGCCAAATCGCGTTCTCATTATTTAATACCCCTAACCGTGTCGCTCGTATTCGCTCGCCAGAATACTTACGTGAAAAAGAGCAATTATTCCAATCTGATGCAGTTCCAGTTGATCACCTTATTGCGCCAGAAGAATTGGTGACCGATTATATTGAACGTTTAATCGAATACCCTGGTGCATTACAAGTAGTAAGCTTTGCAGAAGAAAAAGTCGGCTTGGTGGCAGTAAAGGCGTATTACGGTGGTCCACTTGTGGGTAACGCATTATCAGCACTACGCGAGCACATGCCGCACATTGATACCCGTGTAGCAGCCATATTTCGTCAGGGTCAACCCATTCGCCCTCAAGGCACCACTATTATTGAAGCCGATGATGAAGTGTTCTTTGTCGCAGCAAGTAACCATATCCGTTCGGTAATGAGTGAACTACAGCGATTAGAGAAACCCTATAAAAGGTTAATGATTGTCGGTGGCGGTAATGTCGGTGCAGGTTTAGCACGCCGATTAGAAAAAATTTACAGCGTAAAATTAATCGAGCATAATCAACAACGTGCCGAAAATTTATCCGAAATGCTGCAAGATACCATCGTTTTTTGTGGTGATGCATCAGATCAAGAATTACTCAGTGAAGAACATATCGAACAGATTGATGTGTTTATTGCCGTTACCAATGATGATGAAGCCAATATCATGTCAGCCATGTTAGCTAAACGCTTAGGCGCAAAGAAAGTAATGGTGTTGATTCAACGCGGTGCGTATGTTGATTTAGTCCAAGGTGGCACCATTGATATTGCTATTTCACCTCAACAAGCAACCATTTCTGCATTACTGACCCATGTTCGTAAAGCTGATATCGTTAACGTATCATCGCTACGTCGTGGTGCTGCAGAAGCCATTGAAGCGATTGCCCATGGTGACGCCAGTACGTCAAAAGTGGTTGGCCGCGCCATTAGTGAAATCAAACTTCCACCCGGCACAACTATTGGTGCCGTTGTTCGTGGAGAAGAGGTTCTTATTGCCCACGATCGCACCATGATTGAGCAAAATGATCACGTAGTTATGTTCTTAGTTGATAAGAAATATATTCCTGACGTTGAACGTCTTTTCCAACCGAGCCCTTTCTTTCTGTAACAGCTTATGGTTAATTTACGTCCAATATTATTTGTACTCGGGCTGGTGCTATCTAAAATAGCCCTGTTTATGTATGTACCAACTTTGGTGGCCTTTTTTACGGGTACCGAAGGTTTCATGGATTTCGCAGCGGCGGTGCTTATCACGCACTCCGTGGCGTTCTTGTTGCTATCTTACGGTAAAACTGATGAGTTTAAGCTCAGTGTGCGGGATATGTTCCTGATCACCACCTTAGTATGGACTGTGGCTAGTGCGTTTGCGGCGTTGCCCTTTGTGTTTATCAATCACATCAGTTTTACTGATGCGTATTTTGAAACCATGTCGGGTATCACCACCACAGGTTCAACAGTATTAAGCGGCCTCGATCAAATGGCACCCAGTATTTTACTGTGGCGATCAACGTTACAATGGCTCGGCGGGGTCGGATTTATTGTGATGGGGGTAGCTATTTTACCGATGCTTAACGTCGGTGGTATGCGACTCTTTCAAACGGAATCATCAGACTGGTCAGATAAAAGTTCTCCTCGAACCAAAAGTGTCGCTAAAAATATTATCAATGTATATTTGATACTCACCGTGCTGTGTATTATTGCGTTCATGCTGGCAGGTATGAATACCTTTGATGCAATTAACCACGCCTTTACGACCCTTTCAACGGGCGGTTATTCAACCTCTGATGGTTCAATGAACCACTTTTCACACAGCGCACAATGGGTAGCGACCTTCTTTATGTTTGCAGGCGGATTGCCGTTCTTATTGTTTGTTCAAGCATTAAGAAAACGCCACCCACGAACCTTACTTGGGGATGCTCAAGTTAAGGGCTATACCTTATTTGTTGTGGTGGCGAGTCTAATTGTTGCGGGCTGTCTGATCTTTAATAAAGGTTATTCCGTCCTTGATGCAATGCGATTATCATTTTTTAATATCATCTCCGTGGTTACCACAACCGGCTTTGGTTTAGGTGACTTTACCGCTTGGGGCCCATTACCAACGATTATTTTCGCGTTCACATTACTGGTTGGTGCTTGCTCCGGTTCAACCAGTGGTGGCATTAAAATCTTTCGTTTCCAAATTGCATTTGCACTCTTACGTAAACATATCATGCAATCTATTCACCCATCAGCGCTATTCATTCAGCGCTATAACGGTCGTCCTGTCACCGATGATATCGTCCGTTCAGTGGTTGCATTGGTGTTTACCTTTATCATGACCATTATTGTGATTGCCGCAGTATTAGCATTACAAGGCTTAGATCCGATCACCAGTATTACTGGTGCGGTAACTGCTGTAGCTAACGTCGGTCCAGGTATGGGAACCGTGATCGGCCCAACAGGTAACTTTGCCAGCTTACCGGATTTATCAAAATGGACCTTAAGTTTAGGCATGCTAATGGGACGCTTGGAAATATTAACTGTGTTAGTAGTTTTTGCTCCTGCCTTTTGGCGTGATTAATCGCACTTAAATAAGACTCAAAAACAAAAAGAGAGCGCATAGCGCTCTCTTTTTTAGGCATAAATTTACCGTGGCTAGTTACGGTTTAATATAAAAATAAATCGCACAAAAATGACAAATTGAACCACCTAAAACAAACAAATGCCAAATAGCATGGTTATATGGAATACGCTTATTAACGTAAAATACCACCCCTAAAGAGTAGATCACTCCCCCTAATCCCAATAACACTAATCCGCCGGGCGCTAATGATATCGCTAATTGATAAATCACAATCACTGATGCCCACCCCATCGCCAGATACATCCATAACGACAGTTTTTTAAAACGATGGATAAAAATAATCTTAGCCACAATACCCAGCAGTGCCAATACCCATAATATTGCCATTAATCCCAGCGCTAAGGGTGTACGCAAGGCAATCAATAGAAACGGGGTATAGGTACCGGCGATTAACAAATAAATTGCACAATGGTCAAAGATCTTTAATGGTTTTTTAGCCGCGGTACTTGGAATCGCGTGGTATAACGTTGACGCTAAGTACAATAAAATCATACTCACGCCATAAACAATATAACTGACAATACTTAATGTATCTGCTTGTAATGAAAAGGCTTTATCTAGCAACAAATACAGACCAAACACTGAAAACAACAGCCCAAGACCGTGACTGACACTATTTGCGACTTCTTCCGCGGCTGAATAACCTCGCTCACGTTTGATCACATTATTCATGATTTATATATCCTAAAAGACACTTAATTCAATAACCGCTATTTTTTCAGCTTACACTTGTAAGCTTAAATTAAGCAACCTTTTGTTAGTCTATTGATGTTGGTTTTATTATTGATAAAAAAAGGAGCCATTAGGGCTCCATTGTGTGGGTCATTTATTAACTATTGCAATAATTCTAACGTTGCTTGGCGAGCTGCATCTGGATCATGATTTAAAATACCATCAACAATTCGCTGATGAACATCAAGCTTCATCACTTGCTCACGGGTGACTACTCGAAAATAATTTTCAAACACCGCTTTGAACAAGTTTCCAAATGGGCTAATAAAATGATTACCTGATGAAAAATACACTAACTGATGAAAGCGAGTATCAATCTCAATCCAACGTTCTTGATCAAAATTATCTTTCATTTGGTGCATTTGCTGCATCAACAGTTCAAACTCAAGTCGATCTTCTGCTGTGGCATGCTCAGCGGCCAATGCTGCAGCTTCAGGCTCTAATGTTAATCGGACTTTTTGATACTCCATGATCAACTGCGAGTCGGCATCAAAATCTAACCAAGCCAGTAAATCTTGATCAAGATAATTCCAATTTTTCTTTGGCATTACTCGCGTACCAATACGAGGGCGAGGCAATACCATTCCTTTCGCGGCTAACATTTTTATAGCCTCACGAACGGCAGTACGGCTTACACCATACATTTCGCCTAACTCAACTTCACCCGGTAAAATACCGCCAGGGGCAGGATCACCAATTAAGATACGACGACCAATAGACTCTGCTAATCGGTAAGATAAGTTACGATTGGCAACAATACGTTGCTGCTGCTGATCCATAGATCCTCTCCCAAGGCTTCTGTTGTACTACTCACTAACGCTAAAATAGTGTAATCCTAAATGCCTATTATTGCCGTAATCTTTATTTCGATAAAGATCGAACGACACGGTGCATCAAGGGGGCGATTATTGCAATAGTTACTATAGAAACAACGTAATAATTAGATATTAGCATTTTATTGCTCATTTTATGCTCGACTTTTAATAATCAGATTGCTATCCTCTGCGCGATTTGATTAATAACCAAGCAATATTCTGGTGGATGGGTTCTACCCAACAGGGAGTTTTCCCTTCAGAGATATTTTTAATTTTTTGGCCATGGATGAGCCTGACAATAGGTGATATATGCGCCCAGCATCCCCCGTCAGGTATGCAAGTACCCCACGTAGTCCATCACGTTTACGTGCCACTTCCCACGCACCACACTTTAAGGTTAACGCGAAAAAATCACTCACGACTGACGTGCATTTAACCAGTACCGAAGCACAATTAGATCAGCAACAAATATTGCCTGAACTAATTAACAGCCAACAGCAACAACGTTAATCTTACATATTAAGCAGCTTTGGCTGCTTTTTTAGTAACAAAATTTGGCACAAGACATTCATTGTAACCGAGCAGGGTTTGTTATAATTTATCCACACTAAAATAATGATAATACAATCGTATAACGATTGATTCAGCCCAAGCTACGGAGTTAACAATGAAAACCCATCGCGTTAATGAACTGATTGAATTACTGCACCCTGAGTGGAAAAAAGATCCTGATCTTAACTTAGTTGAGTTCTTGCTAAAATTAGCAGCAGAAGCAAAATACCAAGGTCCACTAGAATCACTGACTGATGACGTATTAATTTATCATTTAAAAATGCGTAATAGTGATAAAGAGGCCATGATTCCTGGTCTGGCTAAAGATTGCGAAGACGATTTTAAAACCGCTATTTTACGTGCTCGTGGCATTATTAAATAATGGCAAACTAACCATTTTAGATTATTGATGAAGCCAGTTGTGACTAACTGGCTTTTTTTATGGCTAAAAATCCCTCTCATCAATCATCACCATCATGTTTGATTTGTTTTAATTTCATTCGCGGTTAAGCTAAACCACTCTTCCAAGCCAGATTCAGGATTCAGTCATGGAAAAACAAAGTTTTAGTTTTGCAGATCTCAGCCCAGATGTACTGCTCGATGCGCTCGATAGTGTCGAAGTACATGCTGAGTCCGGCTTATTGGCACTAAATAGTTATGAAAATCGCGTCTATCAATTTAAAGCAGACAATGGTCAACGTTATGTGACTAAATTCTATCGTCCCGCACGATGGACCGATGATCAAATTGATGAAGAACATCAATTTACACTTGAACTTGAACAACAAGATATTCCAGTCGCAGCACCTATCGCGATCAATGGCAATACACTCCAGCATTATAATGGCTATCGATTTGCTGTGTTTCCAAGTGTGGGAGGGCGTCAATTTGAAGTCGATAATTTTGACCAGTTAGAATGGGTAGGACGCTTTTTAGGTCGTATTCACCAAGTCGGTAAACGCCAACCCTTTGTCCATCGTCCAACATTAGGCTTAGAGGAATACGTTTATCAACCACGCCAAATTTTGGCTAATAGCGATTTTATTCCTGATTACCTAAAACACAGTTTTTTTGCTGATCTTGATCGCTTAATTGCTGAAATTGAAAGCCATTGGTCAACTGACTGGCCCGCTTTACGCCTGCATGGGGATTGTCATCCTGGCAATATTTTATGGCGAGATGGACCGATGTTCGTCGATTTAGATGATGCTCGTAACGGCCCTGCCATTCAAGATTTATGGATGATGCTTAATGGTGAACGTCACGATCAACTGGCACAACTTGATACAATAGTTGAAGCTTATAATGAATTTGCCGATTTTGATCCTCGCCAATTAAAGTTAATCGAACCACTACGTGCGCTAAGAATGGTGCACTATATGGCATGGTTAGCAAAGCGCTGGCAAGATCCAGCATTTCCACGAGCATTTCCATGGTTTGGCGATGCAAAATATTGGGAAGGCCAAGTACTTGCCTTTAAAGAGCAGATTTTCAGCCTTAATGAGTCCCCATTACAGCTTATGCCTCAATGGTAATTGACTATAAAATAACATTATTAATTATTATACTCAGCTAATATCTAATTAACGACACGGATAATCAGGAACCCCAAAATGATGAAGAACTTACTTGCGCTCGTCAGCGCTGCTTTATTGTCTTTTTCTGTTCACGCAGCCAAATTTACGGAAGGCGACTACTACAAGGTATTAGATCAACCACAATCAACAACCCCTGTTGTAACCGAATTTTTCTCATTGTATTGCCCACATTGTTTTCAATTTGAACCAATGATGCGTGAATTAAAAACCAAGCTACCAGACAATGCTAAACTTCAGAAAATGCACGTGTCATTTATGGGTGGTCCAATGGGTAAAGTCATGAGTAAGGCATTTGCAACAGCGGTAGTATTAAACGTTAGCGATAAAATGGTACCAGTATTATTTAACCGTATTCATACCCTTAACCAACCACCAAAAAATGAGGCTGAAGTACGTCAAATTTTCATTGATGAAGGTGTACCAGCCGCAGAGTTTGATGGCGCATTCAACAGCTTTGCCGTTAACTCAATGGTAAGCCGTTTTGATAAAGCATTTGAAGATGCCGGCTTAACAGGGGTTCCTGCTGTGATTGTGAATAATAAATACTTAATAAAAACAGGCAAAATCAAATCTGCCAATGAGTATTTCGAGTTAGTTAACTTTTTACTCAAAAAATAATTTTATTTAATTTACAAAGAATACTATTCAAAAAGAGGCTTTATTAGCCTCTTTTTTATGGTTCTAAATAACCTGGCTACTCAATTGTTTTAATAACCGATCCATCGCTCGATAACCTAATGCTTCAGCTAGATGTGGACGCTGAATCTGATCCTGCTCGGCCAAATCTGCAATCGTACGCGCAACCTTAATAATACGATGATAAGCACGAATCGATAATCCAAGTTGGTGCAATGCATTTTCTAAAAACTCGGCATCTTTAAATGACAACCCACAATATTTATCTAATTCACGGGTTGAAAGTAGTGCATTCACCTTGCCACAACGGGCCAGCATCCGTTCACGAGCCAGATCAACTCGCGCCTTAATGACAGAGCTTGGTTCACCACGATCACCTCCAGTAGTAAGTGTACCGCGAGGCAACGCTGGAATTTCTAATGACATATCAAACCGATCTAGCAATGGCCCAGATAAGCGACTCAAATAACGTAAAATAGCTTGTGGGTTAGTTCGAGACTGATTGCCTTCATAATAACCTGTTGGGCTAGGGTTTAATGCGCCAATTAATTGAAACCGAGCAGGAAAAGTGGTTTTTGCGGTTGCTCGTGAAATCACGATTTGTCCAGACTCTAGTGGCTCACGCAATGAATCTAGCACTTTTCTTTCAAATTCAGGCATTTCATCTAAGAATAAGAGACCATTGTGTGCGAGTGAAATTTCACCCGGCTTAGGTACCGACCCACCACCGACTAATGCCGCCATTGAACTTGAATGGTGCGGTGTACGAAAAGGGCGATTAAGCCAATTACCTTGGTGCAATGATTGCTGAGTCAAAGAAGCCACCGCTGCGGTTTCAATCGCTTCGTCGTGGGTCATTGGTGGTAATAAATCCCGTAAACGAGATGCCAACATAGTTTTCCCTGTACCTGGAGGACCGAGTAATAATAAATTATGGCTTCCCGCAGCTGCTATTTCTAAAGCACGTTTTCCTTGTTGCTGACCAATAATATCTTGCATATCACGTTGTTCATTCACCACAGTCGAAGGCGTTATCACATGCGGTTGAAGATATAACTGTAACTGTTGCTGACCACACAAAAAACCACATACAGCTAACAAACTAGGGGCTGATTTATGTTGCTTTTTCGCAACTAACGCCACTTGATCACCATTATGATCAGGCACAATTAAACACCGCTTAGCTTTTAATGTAGCCAATGCCGCGGGTAATGCACCTTTTACAGCCCGCAAATCACCGGATAAAGCGAGTTCCCCAATAAACTCATATTGCGCTAAGCGATCAACTGGAATTTGCCCTGACGCAGCCAAAATACCAAGGGCAATAGGTAAATCAAACCGTCCACCTTCTTTAGGTAAATCTGCAGGGGCTAAATTGACGGTAATTCGCCGCGATGGAAATTCAAATTGGGCATTGATAATCGCACTTCGTACGCGATCTTTAGCTTCTTTTACGGTAGTTTCGGGTAAACCAACCAGTGTAAAGCTGGGCATCCCATTACTTAAGTGTACCTCAACTGTTACTGGTGGGGCTTCCACGCCCACACAAGCACGACTATGAACAATAGCAAGTGTCATTGATGACTCCATTGACTGGCAACTTACACCATTGGGTTAATGAAATTTATCGAAGGTGTTACACCAAAGACCCATTAATGCTGCGAATTTACTAATAAAACCAAATTTTTTTCTTGTCATGTGACGAAGATCTGTGTTACCACTTATGTATAGCAACAACTAAACAATAAAAGTTGGACAATTATGCACGCAACCGCAACATCCCTAGCACTCATTATTAACGTCGTCGTGGTGATTATTTCACCGCGCAGGGGATGTGTAGGCGTACGTTAATGCGACCAAAACACAGTAAAGCCCCCGCACTGAAAAGTTCGGGGGCTTTTTTAAATCAGCAAATTTAAATCCATATATCAGGATTAATTTTATTATAGAGACACGCAAGGAGCAGCGATGACAGGGGCAGAGTTAGTCGTACAAGCGCTGCAGCAGCAGGGAATAACAACCATCTTTGGCTATCCAGGCGGTGCCATTATGCCTATCTATGATGCACTTTATGATGGTGGCGTTGAGCATATTTTATGTCGTCACGAGCAAGGGGCTGCAATGGCAGCCATTGGCATGGCACGAGCAACTCAGAGTGTTGCAGTCTGCATGGCAACATCAGGACCGGGTGCAACTAATTTAGTCACAGGGTTAGCTGACGCCTTAATGGATTCGGTGCCATTAGTCGCCATTACCGGTCAAGTGGCAAGCTCGCATATAGGTACCGATGCTTTTCAAGAAATGGATGTGATTGGCATGTCATTGTCATGTACCAAGCACAGTTATTTAGTGACTGATATTAACGAGCTCGCCCCCACATTAGCGGAAGCTTTTGTGGTTGCCCAAAGTGGTCGTCCAGGGCCCGTTATTGTTGATATCGCCAAAGATGTGCAACTGGCAACAGCACCAACAATGATACTTCCAACAGTCATTCCGCCCCCGTTACCAATAGCGACACCTGCCGCTATCGAGATGGCGCAACAATTATTGGCACAATGTCAGCGACCCGTGCTCTATGTCGGGGGTGGAGTACAAATAGCCCAAGCCACCGCAACACTGCGCCGATTCCTAACTCTAAATCCTATGCCGTCAGTCAGTACTCTTAAAGGCTTAGGCTCAGTTGCTCGTCATGATCCACATTACCTTGGTATGTTGGGAATGCATGGAACTAAAGCAGCAAATTTAATCGTACAAGAGTCTGATTTATTAATTGTTGTTGGCGCTCGATTTGATGATCGTGTTACCGGGAAATTGGATACCTTTGCCCCTCATGCCAAAGTGATCCACCTTGATATTGATGCTGCTGAATTTAACAAACTGCGTCATGCTAATGCGTCTTTGCGAGGGGACATTAATGTTATTTTGCCACAACTTAAACTTGAGCAAGATATCAGTCGTTGGTTAACTCATAGTGAACATCTACGCCAGATCGGTAAATGGCGTTATGACCACCCAGGAGAGTTAATTTATGCGCCTTTACTGCTCAAACAACTGTCAGACATGATGCCAGATAACAGCATGGTCTCAACTGATGTTGGCCAACATCAAATGTGGGCAGCACAACACATTCAACCACGAGCCCCTCAAAATTATATTACCTCGGCTGGACTTGGCACTATGGGTTTTGGCTTACCAGCCGCGATGGGAGCCAGTGTTGCACGCCCTGATTCTCAGTCGATATTAATCTCGGGGGATGGTTCATTTATGATGAATGTACAAGAACTTGGCACCCTTAAACGCCGCCAAATTCCAGTCAAAATGGTGCTGATTAATAACCAACGTTTAGGCATGGTGCGTCAATGGCAATCACTGTTTTTTGATGGTCGCCACAGTGAAACAATTTTGGATGATAATCCTGATTTTGTAATGCTAGCGCGTGCATTTGATATTCCAGGTAAAACCATTACTCGTAAAGAAGAAGTTGCTCCCGCATTAGCTGAAATGCTAGCAAGTAGTAGTGCCTATTTGTTACATGTCGTTATTGATGAAGAACAAAATGTATGGCCACTGGTACCACCGGGTGCGGCAAATCAGGATATGCTGGAGAACACATAAATCATGGATAGATATTTAATTGCCATTAAAGCGAACGATAAACCGGTATTACTTGAACGTATTTTACGGGTCATTCGCCATCGTGGATTTGTGATCAAGAAAGTGGATGCGACCCAAAATCACCATAGTAATATCGCCGCGATAGAAATTATTGTTGATAGTGATCGCCCGATTAGCATTCTGATCAATCAAATAGAAAAACTTTGGGATGTAACCACAGTTACGACCTCACCAATCGAAAATTTGGATTAAATTTAAAAAGGGAATTCACCATGGCAAACACAGCTGATTTTATTTGGTTCAACGGCAATATTGTACCTTGGGCAGAAGCCAACGTTCACGTTCTTACCCATGCGATGCATTATGGCACCTCTGTTTTTGAAGGTATTCGTTGCTACAACACGCCAAAAGGACCGGCGGTTTTTCGCCACCCAGAGCACATGCAACGCCTGCTTAATTCCGCCAAAATCTATCGCTTTCCCATTCCTTATAGCTGTGATCAGCTTATGGAAATTTGTCGTGAAACTATTCGCGTCAACAAGCTTGATTCAGCCTATATTCGTCCATTAGGTTATGTCGGTAATGTCGGTTTAGGCGTCTGTCCTCCAACTGATACCATCATGGATCTGATTGTTGCTGCTTTCCCATGGGGCTCATATTTAGGAGAACAAGCATTAGAAAATGGTGTCGATGCCATGATTTCAAGTTGGAACCGCGCTGCGCCTAATACCATTCCAACCGCAGCTAAAGCGGGTGGTAACTACTTATCATCATTACTTGTAGGCAGTGAGGCTCGTCGTCACGGTTATGCAGAAGGCATAGCCTTAAGTGTTGATGGTTATTTGTCAGAAGGTGCTGGTGAAAATATTTTTGTTGTGCGTAATGGCGTGCTTTCAACACCACCAACCACCAGTGCAATTTTACCGGGTATTACTCGCGATACGATTATGGTACTCGCCAAGGAACGTGGCTATGAAGTGCGTGAAGAAAACATCGCACGTGAAGCACTTTATCTTGCCGATGAAGTGTTCATGACTGGCACGGCAGCTGAAATCGTTCCAGTACGCAGCGTAGATAAAATTACGATTGGAGCAGGTAAACGCGGGCCAATTACCCAACAATTACAAACCGATTACTTTGGGCTCTTTAACGGTGAAACCGACGATAAGTGGGGCTGGTTAGACTACGTATACCCCGCCAAATAATACGCCACAGTTTGCATTAATTAATAACGTCAGCCATCGTGACGATGGCTGAACTAAAAAGGATTTTATTGTTATGCCTAAGTACCGCTCAGCAACCACAACTCATGGCCGAAATATGGCAGGTGCACGCGCATTATGGCGCGCAACAGGAGTTAAAGATCAAGATTTTGGCAAGCCGATTATTGCGGTAGTGAACTCGTTTACTCAATTTGTACCCGGTCATGTTCACTTAAAAGATTTGGGACAGTTAGTTGCTGAACAAATTGAACAAGCAGGAGGCATCGCCAAAGAATTCAATACCATCGCGGTAGATGATGGCATAGCAATGGGTCATGGCGGTATGTTGTATTCATTACCATCACGCGAACTTATTGCCGATTCAGTTGAATACATGGTCAATGCTCATTGCGCCGATGCCATGGTATGTATATCTAACTGCGATAAAATCACTCCTGGAATGTTAATGGCCTCATTACGGTTAAATATTCCGGTAATTTTTGTTTCTGGCGGTCCAATGGAAGCAGGCAAAACTAAGCTTTCAGAGCAAGTGATCAAACTCGACTTGGTTGATGCGATGATCCAAGGTGCAGATCCTTCTGTTTCTGACGAACAAAGTGAGCAGATCGAACGATCCGCCTGCCCAACCTGTGGCTCATGTTCTGGAATGTTTACCGCTAACTCGATGAACTGTTTAACTGAGGCATTAGGTTTAAGCCAACCGGGTAATGGTTCAATGTTGGCAACACATGCTGATCGTGAGCAGTTATTTATCAATGCAGGTAAACGCATCGTAGCGCTGACTAAACGTTATTATGAACAAGATGACGCCAGTGCATTACCGCGTAATATTGCCAATAAACAAGCTTTTGAAAATGCGATGGCACTCGATATTGCAATGGGTGGTTCTAGTAATACCGTCTTACATTTATTGGCTGCCGCTCAAGAAGGCGAGGTTGATTTTACCATGGCGGATATTGACCAAATGTCACGTCGCGTTCCTCAACTGTGTAAAGTTGCCCCTTCAACCCCTAAATACCATATGGAAGATGTTCACCGTGCGGGTGGCGTTTACGCTATTTTAGGAGAACTTGATCGCGCCGGATTATTCCATAACCAATGCCATAATATTTTGAGTGAAACCTTTGCCGAAAGTCTACGCCATTACGATATTGTGCAAACTCAATCTCAAGCAGTAAAAGATTTCTTCCGCGCAGGCCCTGCAGGTATTCGTACCACTAAAGCGTTTTCACAAAACTGTCGCTGGGACACCCTTGATGATGATCGTCAACATGGCTGTATTCGTAGTCGAGAATTTGCGTTTAGTGATGAAGGTGGGTTGGCGGTGTTATCTGGCAATATGGCGCTTGATGGTTGTATTGTTAAAACAGCCGGTGTTGATGAAAGTTGCCTAACTTTTACTGGGCCAGCAGTGGTATTTGAAAGCCAAGATACAGCTGTCGAAGGCATTCTAGGTGGAAAAGTTAAAGCAGGAGATGTGGTAGTCATCCGCTATGAAGGCCCAAAAGGTGGTCCTGGCATGCAAGAAATGTTGTATCCAACCACCTACTTAAAATCAATGGGACTGGGTAAAGAGTGCGCCCTAATCACTGATGGTCGATTCTCAGGCGGCACCTCGGGATTATCGATTGGTCATGTGTCACCAGAGGCCGCGAGTGGCGGTACGATTGGTTTAATTAATAGTGGCGATATGATCGCGATTGATATTCCTAATCGCAGTATCAACTTATTGGTTGATGATGCCACTCTCGCCACTCGCCGTACAGAAACTGAATTACGCGGCTGGAAACCTGTCGATCGCGAGCGTCAGGTGTCATTAGCACTTAAAGCCTATGCGCTACTCGCAACCAGTGCTGATAAAGGCGCTGTACGTGATAAATCAAAGCTAGAAGGATAACCTGATGATCGATGTCAAACTTGCTAGTGACCAATATTTACTGAGCGGGGCTGATTATTTACGTAATATCTTACGTGCGCCCGTGTATGAAGTGGCACAAGTAACGCCATTACAAAACATGACACGCCTTAGCGAGCGTATCGGTAATCATGTTCAACTCAAGCGTGAAGATCGCCAACCAGTGCATTCTTTTAAATTGCGCGGGGCATATAACATGATGACTCAACTGACTGAATCTCAACGTCAAGCTGGGGTCATTGCAGCGTCTGCGGGTAACCACGCACAAGGACTAGCTTTATCAAGCCAAAAACTAGGCGTCAATGCCACCATTGTAATGCCACGTACCACTCCTGATATTAAAGTCGACGCCGTACGTGGCTTTGGTGGCAATGTAATTCTGCATGGTAATAATTTTGATGAAGCGAAAACTCACGCAGAAATACTCGCTCAACAGCATGGTTATACTTTTATTCCGCCGTTTGATCACCCCGCAATCATTGCAGGGCAAGGCACGATAGGGATTGAATTGGTACAACAAAATGGTCATCTGGACTATGTTTTTGTTCCTGTTGGTGGCGGTGGTTTAGCGGCTGGAGTGTCGGTATTACTTAAACAACTATTGCCAGAAATTAAAGTTATCGGTGTTGAAGCAGAAGATTCAGCTTGTCTAAAAGCCGCTTTAGATGCCGGGCAGCCAGTTACACTGGATCAAGTAGGTATGTTTGCCGATGGCGTCGCAGTAAAACGTATTGGTAATGAAACCTTTCGCCTATGTGAACAGTATCTCGATGATGTGATCACGGTCAGCAGTGATGAGATTTGTGCCGCAGTAAAAGATATTTTTGAAGACACACGTGCCATTGCTGAACCATCAGGCGCACTATCAGTGGCTGGTTTAAAAAAATATGCCGAACAGCAGCAACTACAGCAACGTCATTTAGGGGCTATTTTATCTGGAGCTAACCTTAACTTTCATGGCTTACGCTATGTTTCAGAGCGGTGTGAGTTAAGTGAAAAACGTGAAGGATTATTAGCGGTTACCATTCCTGAACGTCCTGGGGCATTTCTTGAATTTTGCCACCTCATTGGTGGGCGAGCTGTAACCGAGTTTAACTATCGTTATAACGACAGCAAATTAGCTAATGTATTTGTTGGAGTACGCTTACTTCAAGGACAACCTGAACTCGATCAGATTATTGCCGATCTTCATCAAGGAGGTTATCCGGTCATGGATTTATCTGATGATGAAATGGCTAAAGTTCATGTGCGGTATATGATCGGTGGCCGGCCATCAAAACCATTACAAGAACGCCTTTACAGTTTTGAGTTTCCTGAATATCCTGGGGCCTTAGCTAAATTCTTATCAACCTTAGGTGGCCAATGGAATATTAGTTTATTTAACTATCGTAACCATGGAGCAGATTATGGTCGAGTCTTATGTGGCTTTGAACTAGCCGATCATGACTTGTTATCATTTACCTGCCATCTACGTAAGCTGGGTTATCACTGGCATGATGAAACAGACAACCCCGCATATAAGTTTTTTCTGGCCCAATAGCGACACTATTAAGCAGCCCTGGTGCTGCTTTTTTCTTTGCTGTTTGATCATCGGCGCGGAATCGAACGTGTATATTCAGTCATAAACTGCGCTAACTGAATACTCTGCTGCAAAATCATTTTTCTCGCTGAGTGGGGCAAACAACCAAAACATTGTACCAATTGATCTATTTCTTCTTTATATTCATTTTCAATAATATCAAGTCCTAAATCGCCATAAATAAACCACGTTAATGGCCTCTCCGTAAGTTCAGATATTTCGACTAGCAAACGTACTTTGGGCTCAGTTTTACCCGTTTCTAAATCTAAATAGGTTTGACGAGCTACTTTTAACTGCTGCGCCATATAGACTTGAGTTAAACCTTTCCATTCTCGTGCTTCTTTAATTCGTAGCGCCATGTCTTGTTTACGATCAGCCATTATTTACTCCAACCATCAATTATCAGCATTAGTAGTAGTGACTACCCTTGCAGATGACACGCCAAGTTTTTTGGGGTAAGAGTGAGCAAAAATCAGACAATTAGTCATTAATGGCATCAGTTTTTTGTATTTTGAATTGCAGTTCGAAATTTGGAAGGGTGTTATTTCTATTTCGCAAAAAAAACGTTATTAGTGCCAATATAATTAGGCTTTACAAGCTATCACTATCAAACATAAAAAAGGCACCTTCACGGTGCCTTTTTTAACGTACTAATCTTACACCTTAAAGGCCAATAACCGTTTTATTCAACCGTTACCGCTTTAGCAAGATTCCGAGGCTGATCAACATCAGTCCCTTTAATTAAAGCAACATGATAAGACAATAATTGCATTGGAATAGTGTAAAAAATAGGGGCGATGATCTCATCTACTTTTGGCATGGTGATAATTTTCATACCCTCACATTCCTCAAACCCAGCTTCATCATCAGCAAATACATACAACAGTCCACCACGAGCGCGAACTTCTTCAATATTTGACTTTAGTTTTTCCAATAAATCGTTGGTTGGTGCCACTACGATAACCGGCATTTCAGCATCAACTAATGCTAGTGGGCCATGTTTAAGCTCACCAGCGGCATAGGCTTCCGCGTGAATATAAGAAATTTCTTTTAGTTTTAATGATGCTTCAACAGCAATTGGATAAAACTCGCCACGACCTAAAAATAATGCGTGTTGTTTATCAGCAAAATCTTCAGCTAATACTTCGATGGGTTTATCAAACGCCAACGCTTTTTCAATTTGAGTTGGTAACTGATGTAATGCCGTCACGATTTGTTGTTCTTGAACTCGATCAATATTACCTTGCTGCTTACCTAGCGCAGTGACTAGCATTAATAATGCCACCAGCTGAGTAGTAAACGCTTTCGTTGAGGCAACACCAATTTCAGCCCCTGCACGCGTCATAAAGGCTAAATCAGATTCACGCACTAACGATGATCCCGCCACATTACAAATGGTCATTGCCGCCATATAGCCTTTTTGCTTAGCTAAACGCAATGCTGCCAATGTATCAGCCGTTTCACCTGATTGAGACAAAGTGATCAGTAAACTATTGGGCTGAGTAACAAATTTTCGATAACGAAACTCTGAAGCAATTTCAACATCGCAGCTAACACCCGCAATTGATTCAAACCAGTAGCGTGCAACCATGCCGGCATTATAAGAAGTACCACAAGCGATGATCTGAATGTGTTCTACTTTATCAAAGATCGCCGTCGCATCACTGCCAATACTTTCCACGATCACATGATCATTACTAATTCGGCCTTCCATGGTATTGATCAATGCACTTGGCTGCTCAAAGATCTCTTTTTGCATGTAATGACGATATTGACCCTTATCCGCCGCATCATGCTCAATATTTGATTCACTCACCACGCGTTCAACCGCTTGGCCATTATTATCAAATACTGAGATTTTACGTCGTGTCACTTCAGCAACATCACCTTCCTCTAAGAACATGAAGCGGCGAGTAACGTTTAATAACGCCAATTGATCCGAGGCAATAAAGTTTTCACCCACACCAAGGCCAATCACTAACGGACTACCAGAACGAGCAACGACAACACGTTCAGGATCACGGCTATCCATCACCACCGTGCCGTATGCACCTTGAAGTTGTAGTACCGTTTTCTGAACAGCTTCAAGCAAACTCGCTGCAGAACGTAATTCCCAATCGACTAAGTGTGCGATCACTTCAGTATCCGTTTGCGAACTAAACTCATAGCCACGCTCAAGTAATATTTCACGTAATGGCTGATGGTTTTCAATAATACCGTTGTGAACTAAAGCTATATGTTGACCAGAAACATGAGGGTGGGCATTCGCTTCAGAAGGCTCACCATGAGTAGCCCAGCGTGTGTGTGCAATACCAGTGCCACCGCTTAAAGGCATACTATCAACCGCATCAGCCAATTCTTGTACTTTACCCAATCGACGCACACGCTGAAGGTCATTGTCTGTATTCACAATTGCAATGCCTGCGGAGTCATAACCGCGGTATTCCAAACGGCGTAAACCTTCAATTAAAATTTCAGCCACATCACGTTGTGCAACTGCACCGACTATCCCACACATAATAATTCCTTTACCACTGCTTTGGTTATTTTGATGTTATACGTTTACTGGCGCACGAATAACGCGCACTCCATGTTGTTCAATACTGACTTTATCGGCATCACTTAAACCATCATCGGTGATCAAAGTACTAATGCCTTGCCACGCAAGTTCAAGATTAGGGATTTTACGGCCAACCTTATTGGATTCGACCATCACCACTACATCACGTGATACTTCAGCCATCACTCGACTTAACCCCATTAATTCATTAAATGTGGTCGTACCGCGAGCGACATCAATACCATCAGCGCCAATAAAGAGCTGATCAAAATCATATGAACGTAATACAGATTCTGCGACTTGCCCTTGAAATGATTCAGAATGGGGATCCCATGTACCACCAGTCATTAATAACGTCGGCTCGTTTTCAAGCGCGTTAAGGGCATTAGCAACATGTAATGCATTAGTCATTACGATTAAGCCTTGTTTGCTACCAAGTAATGAAATCAATGCTGCTGTGGTACTGCCGCTATCAATGATAATTCTATGGTGATCGCGAATTTGCTCTGCTGCTGCTTGAGCAATAGCTAACTTACAAACTGAAACTTGTTCAGCTTGTTCGGTAGAAACCATTTCAGTAGGCATAGCAATAGCACCACCATAACGACGAAGTAGTGAGCCAGTAACCTCTAATGCCGCGAGATCTTTACGAATAGTAACTTCTGAAGTAGAAAAGTGATGCGCTAAAACATCAACGCTAACCTCGCCTTGCTCACTAACCATAACGGCAATGGCATGACGACGCTGCTGAGTATTACGTTTCGACATGAATGTTAAACAACACAATAAGTTTCGATTTGAAACTAGTATAACGTCAATAAAAAGGGTTCTGCAATACCCTTTAAATAATTTTCGGCACGAAAAAATACACTAAAAGGATATTAATCTGTCGCTCAAAAAAACCGAAAAAGGTCAAAAAAAAGCCAAAAAAAAGCAGAGCTTAGGCTCTGCTTTAATATTCTTGAGACTTTAAACTGACATTTTTTCAGCTAAAGAATAAGCCTATTTTTTAGTTGGACGTTTCCAACCTTTAATCGTACGTGCTGGAGTACGCGTGATCACTAGTTCATCTTCACCGATATTACGGTTAATGGTTGAGCCAGCACCAATGGTTGCACCAGCAGCAACTTTAACTGGTGCGATCAACTGAGTATCTGAGCCTACAAACACATCGTCGCCAATTTCTGTTTTAAATTTATTAGCACCATCATAGTTACAGGTAATAGTACCCGCACCGATATTTACGTTTGCGCCAATATCAGCATCACCTAAATAGCTTAGGTGGCCCGCTTTAGAACCAAGACCTAAACGTGCTTGCTTCATTTCAACGAAATTACCCACATGTGCACCAGTTAATAGTTCAGTGCCTGGACGTAGACGTGCAAATGGTCCCACAGTACACATTTCACCAACAGTCGCACCTTCGATTACACTGTAAGGACTAATGATACTGTTATCATCAATTTCACAATTCTTTAGCACGCAACCAGCACCGATAACCACGTTATCACCAATACTTACGCTACCTTCAATAATAACGTTCACATCGATTTCAACATCAGTTCCACATTGTAGTGCACCGCGTAAATCAAATCGTGCTGGATCGCGAAGCATCACGCCTTGTTCTAATAGGCGTTCAGCTTGCATACTCTGAAATGCACGCTCAAGACGCGCCAGTTGAACTCGGTTATTCACCCCTTCAACTTCAATCGCTAACGCAGGGTGTACAGCTTCAACAGCACGACCTTCATTATGTGCTATTTCGATAATATCAGTTAAGTAATATTCACCTTGAGCGTTCTCGTTCTTAAGTGAAGCTAACCAACGCTTAAGATCACCACCATTGGCAACCAACACACCCGTGTTAACTTCTTTAATTAGCTTTTGTTCTTCCGTTGCATCTTTTTCTTCAACGATCGCTACAACAGGACCATTACGGCGCACAATACGGCCATAACCAGCAGGATCATCAAGCACAACGGTCAGTAATGCAATACCGCCACTTGGTTGCGCATCAAGCAGGTTTTCTAATGTTTGCGCACTAATTAATGGCACATCACCGTATAAAATTAATGCTTTCTCATCATCAGCAAGATTCGGCACTGCTTGGTTTACCGCATGCCCAGTACCTAATTGTTCAGCCTGTAGTACCCAATTAACATTTTCTTTGGCTAGTACTTGCTGCATGGTATCGCCACCATGACCGTAAACAAGGCTGATGCTATTTGCACCAATATCATCACATGTATCGATAACATGCTTAACCATTGGCTTACCAGCAAGGGTATGAAGTACCTTGGGTAAGTTAGAGTACATACGGGTGCCTTTTCCCGCGGCAAGAATCACAGCACTAAAGCTCATGACAAATATTCCTCTGAATGCATATAAAGTTTATATATTCCTATTGTACCTGTAGATGCACATCGGTTTAAGAATGATTTGCATATTTTAACTAAAAAATAACCAACAAAAAAACTCGTTATGAATAGCTTTTATTTATACATATTTAAAAATAAGCCACACTAACGGCAACCATATATGGGCGTTATTAATTAGTTAACAACATAGAGAGCAACGATAAAAAAAGCGACCCTAGGGCCGCTTTTTATTATGCAATTATTTAATGATTAACGTGAGCGTTTCGTCAATTCAATAACGCGTAACTGAGCAATTGCTTTTGCTAAATCACTGGCTGCTTGGGCAAAATCGATATCACCATGCTGATTATGAATTCTCTCTTCAGCTTGGCGTTTTGCTTCTTCAGCTTTCGCAGTATCTAAATCAATACCACGAATAGCAGTGTCAGCAAGTACAGTTACGATACCAGGTTGTACTTCAAGCATGCCACCAGAGAGATAAATCACCTCTTCTTTGCCGCCTTGCTTAATAATACGTACCATACCTGGAGTAATCGCACTCAACAACGGCGTGTGACCGGCATGAATACCGAGCTCACCTTCGCTACCTGTTACTTGAATACTTTCAGCACGGCCAGAAAACAAACGTTTCTCTGCACTGACAACATCCAGGTGAAAGGTTATCGCTGCCATATCGCCTCCTAATTAGCTTACAGTTTTTTGGCGTTTTCTAATACGTCTTCAATCGCACCACAGTACATAAATGCCTGCTCGGGGATATCGTCGTATTCACCAGCTAAAATACCCTTAAAGCTACGTAACGTATCTTTTAGTGATACGTAAATACCAGGAGAACCGGTAAATACTTCTGCTACGTGGTAAGGCTGTGTTAGGAAACGTTCAATCTTACGCGCACGAGATACAGCTTGCTTATCTTCTTCAGATAGCTCATCCATACCTAGGATTGCGATGATATCTTTCAGCTCTTTATAACGTTGTAGTAAACTTTGAACACCACGCGCAACGTCGTAATGCTCTTGACCTACTACCAATGGATCAAGCATACGAGATGTTGAATCCAATGGGTCGATCGCAGGGTATAGACCTAGCGATGCGATTTGGCGAGATAAAACAACTGTTGCATCAAGGTGAGCAAACGTTGTTGCTGGTGATGGGTCAGTCAAGTCATCGGCAGGGACGTATACCGCCTGCACTGATGTGATAGAGCCTGACTTAGTTGATGTGATACGTTCTTGTAACACACCCATCTCTTCAGCAAGTGTTGGCTGGTAACCTACCGCAGAAGGCATACGACCCAATAGTGCTGACACCTCTGTTCCCGCAAGGGTGTAACGGTAGATGTTATCGATAAATAACAGTACGTCACGACCTTCATCACGGAAACGCTCAGCCATGGTTAAACCTGTCAAAGCAACACGTAGACGGTTACCTGGAGGCTCGTTCATCTGACCGTAAACCATTGCTACTTTAGATTCTTCAGGCTTCTCAAGGTTAACAACCCCAGCTTCCTGCATTTCAAAGTAGAAATCGTTACCTTCACGCGTACGCTCACCCACACCAGCAAACACTGATAAACCTGAGTGTTGTAGGGCGATGTTATTGATAAGCTCCATCATGTTAACGGTCTTACCAACACCGGCACCACCAAACAGACCGATTTTACCACCTTTAGCAAACGGACAGATAAGGTCGATAACCTTAACGCCTGTTTCTAGTAGCTCGGTTGCATTTGATTGTTCTTCATAGCTTGGCGCTGGACGGTGAATAGCGTAACGCTCTTGTTCACCGATTTCACCACACTCATCAATGGGTTGACCTAGAACGTTCATGATACGTCCTAGTGTTGCCGTACCCACTGGTACTTCAATAGGGCGGCCTGTATTTTCTACAGACAAACCACGACGTAAGCCATCAGAAGTACCCATTGCGATACCACGCACAACACCGCCACCAAGTTGCTGCTGAACTTCCAGTACTAACGTACCTTTTTCTTTCGCATCAACATGTAGGGCATCATATACTTTGGGTACAGAGTCCTGTGGAAACTCTACGTCGACTACTGCACCAATGATCTGGACGATCTTACCTGTAGCCATCGTTAATCCTCTAAACTTATTAATTCTTTGCCTTAAACAGCAGATGCACCAGAAACGATTTCTGATAATTCTTGTGTGATCGCCGCCTGACGGGCTTTGTTGTACACAAGTTGCAAGTCATCGATAAGATCACCTGCGTTATCTGTTGCAGCTTTCATTGCTACCATTCGTGCCGCTTGCTCACTAGCAAGATTTTCAACCACGCCTTGATACACTTGTGATTCAACATAGCGAACCAATAAAGCATCAAGTAAAGGTTTAGGCTCGGGCTCATAAATATAATCCCAAGAATGATTGCGCTGCATCTCTTCGTCTTCTGACTTAGGCAAAGGCAACAATTGATCAATCACCGGTTCTTGCACCATGGTATTTACAAACTTGTTGTATACCAGATACAAGCGATCTAATTGACCTTCATCATATTTCTTTAGCATTACGCCAACTGTACCGATCAGCTCGTCAACCGTTGGTGAATCACCAAGGCCTGAAACTTGAGCCGTTACGTTACCGCCGTAGTTATTAAAAAAGGCCGTTGCTTTCGCACCAATTAGCGCAAGATCAACTTCCGCACCTTTTTCAGTCCAAGTCTGAACATTATTAATGGCTTGTTTGAACAAGTTAATATTCAAACCACCACACAGACCACGGTCAGTAGAAACAATGATGTAACCGACGCGCTTGGCTTCACGCTCTTCGAGATAAGGATGTTTATACTCAAGGCTACCAAGGGCGAGGTGACCGATCACTTTGCGCATAGTTTGTGCGTATGGGCGTGATGACTCCATCGCTTCTTGCGTTTTACGCATTTTAGAAGCAGCCACCATTTCCATCGCTTTGGTGATCTTCTGTGTATTTTGAACACTACCGATCTTATTACGAATCTCTTTTGCGCTGGCCATCGTCACTCTCCGTTAGAAGGTGATCGCTAAGCGATCACCCACCAATTACCAAGTTTGGGTCGCTTTGAAATCTTGCAGCAGTTTCGAGAACTGCGCTTCGATCTCATCGTTATAAGCACCCGTTTCATCAATTTGAGCTACTAACTCAGCAAATTGACCTTTGGCAAATGAAAGCAACGCAGCTTCGAAATCAGCTAACTTGGCAAGTTCAACATCGCCTAAGAAGCCTTTTTCGGCAGCAAAAATAACAATAGCTTGCTCAAATACAGACATTGGCGAGTATTGCTTTTGCTTCATCAACTCAGTCACTTTTTGGCCGTGATCAAGTTGCTTCTTGGTTGCATCATCAAGGTCTGACGAGAACTGAGCAAACGCTGCTAGTTCACGGTACTGTGCTAGGGCAGTACGAATACCACCAGAAAGCTTCTTGATAACTTTAGTTTGGGCAGCACCACCTACACGCGATACAGAAATACCTGGATCAACCGCAGGACGAATACCGGCGTTAAACAGTTCTGTTTGTAGGAAGATTTGACCATCAGTGATAGAGATAACGTTGGTCGGTACGAACGCCGATACGTCACCAGCTTGGGTTTCAATGATAGGTAGCGCAGTTAAAGAACCTGTTTTACCTGTCACTTCACCATTCGTAAATTTCTCAACGTAGTGCTCACTAACACGTGATGCACGCTCAAGAAGACGAGAGTGAAGGTAGAAAACATCACCTGGGAATGCTTCACGGCCAGGTGGGCGCTTCAGCAATAGTGAGATTTGACGATAAGCAACGGCTTGTTTAGACAAGTCATCGTATACGATCAGTGCATCTTCGCCACGGTCACGGAAGTATTCACCCATTGCACAACCTGAGTAAGGTGCAAGGTATTGTAGTGCTGCCGCTTCAGAAGCAGATGCAACCACAACAATGGTGTTTTCCAATGCGCCGTGCTCTTCAAGTTTACGAACCACGTTCGCAATCGTTGAAGCTTTCTGGCCAATAGCCACATACACAGAGTAGATACCAGAATTTTTCTGGTTGATGATGGCATCGATAGCCATCGCGGTTTTACCCGTTTGACGGTCACCGATAATCAGCTCACGCTGACCACGACCGATAGGAATCATCGCATCCACTGCTTTGTAACCAGTTTGTACTGGTTGATCAACAGATTTACGATCGATTACACCTGGTGCAATTACTTCAACAGGAGAGAATGTCTCTGTTTCAATTGAACCTTTACCATCAATAGGCTGACCTAGGGTGTTCACAACACGCCCAAGTAGTGCCGGGCCAACAGGTACTTCAAGAATACGACCAGTACCGGTTACCTTCATGCCTTCTTGTAGCGAAGCATAAGGGCCCATAACTACCGCACCAACAGAGTCACGCTCAAGGTTAAGTGCTAAAGCGAACAGGCCGCCAGGTAGTTCAATCATTTCACCTTGCATTACGTCAGCAAGGCCATGGATTCGAATAATACCATCGCTTACAGAAACGATAGTACCTTCGTTACGCGCTTCACTTACAACGTTGAAGTTTTCAATACGTTGTTTGATCAGTGCGCTAATTTCCGTGGAATTAAGTTGCATGCTCCAATTCCCCAAATCAAGACAGCAAAGTATCGCTCAGACGGTTCAATTTTCCCCGTACAGAGTTATCGATAACAAGGTCTCCAGCTCTAATTACGACCCCAGCAATCAGGGTCTCGTCTACACTGCAGGTCAACATCACTTTACGTGCTAAACGCTGCTCAAGTTTGGCGCTGATCGCATCTAACTGGCTTTCATCAAGAACAATGGCAGAAGTCACCATAGCTTCGATAGTTTTTTCATGCTCATGTTTCATCAGCATGAATTCACCACAGACATCAGGTAGCGCATTGAGGCGTCCATTTACAGCCATTACTTTAATTAAGTTAAGGCCGAATTCGTCGAGTTGCTCACCGCACACTGAAACAAAAATTTCAGCGAGCTTGTCAGCGGCATAGCCACTATCAAGAATATCTTGCATAGTGTCATTGGTTGCCACAGCGCCAGCAAAAGTTAGCATTTCTGCCCACTGTGCTAGTTCGCCTTTCTCGACCGCAAAGTCAAATGCTGCTTTAGCGTAGGGGCGTGCGATAGTAGTCATATCCGACATGTGCTTGCCCCTTTAATTACAGTTCTGCAGTGAGTTCGTTAAGAATATCAGTTTGCGCTTCCATATCGATGGAGCGACCAATGATCTTCTCAGCGCCAATCACAGCTAGAGTTGCAACTTGTTTTCTTAACTCATCACGAGCACGATTACGTTCAGCTTCAATTTCAGCCAGACCTTGAGCAAGAATCTTCTCACGCTCAGCTTGGGCTTCAATTTTCGCATCATCAACAATTTGAGCTTTACGCTTATTTGCCTGTTCAATCAGCTCACTCGCGGCGCGTTTCGCTTCTTTCAATTGATCAGAAGCATTAGCTTGTGCAAGGTTCAGGTCTTTGGCAGCGCGATCTGCTGCTGCCAAACCGTCAGCAATTTTTTTCTGACGTTCTTCAATCGCTTCCATAATTGGCGGCCATACATATTTCATGCAGAACACGACAAAGAAGAAGAAAGCGATAGCCTGACCCAGCAAAGTTGCATTCATATTCACAACGCATCTCCTTAAAAAGGGTTGCTAGGGTCCATTTACTCTGGAGTCAGCCTTCTTGAGAAAGGCTGATCACAGCGGTTTATTAGCCAGCTAGTTGGCCAACAAATGGGTTTGCGAATGTGAATAGCAACGCGATTACGATACCGATCATTGGAACGGCGTCCAATAGACCTGCGATGATGAACATCTTAACTTGTAGCATTGGCGCCATTTCAGGTTGACGTGCAGCGCCTTCAAGGAATTTACCACCAAGAATTGCGAAGCCGATCGCTGTACCAAGGGAAGCAAGACCTACAATAATGCCCACGGCAATTGCAGAAAAGCTTAGTAAAGTTTCCATCACTATCTCCAGTTTATAGTTGTCGGCTAAAGTGCCAATAAAAAATCTAAAATTTACAAATAATCGTTAATGATTGTCTTCATGCGCCTGAGACAGGTACACAATAGTTAACATCATGAATACGAATGCTTGAATTGTAATGACCAGGATGTGGAAAATAGCCCACGGTACCGAGCCTAGCCATTGAGCCCACCACGGCATCAACGCCGCGATAAGAATAAACACCACTTCACCAGCAAACATGTTACCGAATAAACGCATACCTAAAGAAATTGGCTTCGCAATCAGCGATACCACTTCAAGTAGTAAGTTAAATGGAATCATTACTGGGTGATTGAACGGGTGAAGAGCCAGTTCTTTTGCAAAGCCGAGTAGACCTTTCACTTTGATGCTGTAGTAAATCATCAATGCGAATACACCTAACGCCATTGCCATAGTGATGTTAACGTCAGCACTTGGAACTACCTTCAAATAAGGAATTCCAACACTTTGTGCGGCATACGGAAGAAAATCAATTGGCACAAGGTCCATGATGTTCATCAGTAAAATCCAACAGAAAATGGTTAGTGCTAACGGAGCAACAAGTGGATTGCGGCCATGGAAAGTATCTTTAACGTTGGTATCAACGAATTCAACAATCATTTCCACAAAACATTGTAACTTGCTTGGAACTCCTGATGACGCCTGTTTTGCTACCTTACGAAATACCCATAAAAAGAATAATCCGGTTAAGACAGAAAAAATAAGGCTGTCGATATTTACCGTCCAGAAACTACCTTCACTCGCTAAACCAAGCTTATCAGTCGATAAGTTAGTTAAGTGGTGGGTTATGTAGCTTGACGGCGTTAGCGCTTCACCTGGCGCAGCCATAACTCATCCTATTTGTTGTTGTTAATGAATAAAACCGGTCCAAAAATATTAATACCAAGGACCAGCAAATAGGTTAGTTGGAGGGGAACAAGTTCCACCCCTTTATACAGGTAAGCTGCGGCAAAAAGGATGACTGTAATGAGGATTTTGAGCACTTCTCCGCCATAAAATGACGCCATGACTAATCGTGCCTTCCTGGCACCACTGTACATAAACGCACACATAGCAAATACGGCATTGGCAATTACAAAAATACCACCACCGATAAGTGCAGAGATTCCCCAGTCAACATTGACAGCGAAGACTGCCGTTAATGCCGTAACTACTACGACGCCAGATTGTAGTAACAGCAACCGCTTTGCCAATTGGCGTCCCGGTTTTACTAGCGCCGATACCATGTATTCGTTCCTCGAGTCCATTCCACGACACATGAGTGCAGGGAAATACAGCGAAAATTATACGGCTGAATAGATTGAATGCAATCTTATTGCAGCAAAAAAACATTTATATTTTACAACAAAATAACCCATCAACTTTCACATAACGCTTGAATTAAGAATTCTCGCGACTAGATCACAAATCGTGACCAAGCATTGCAAGAATTTGCGTTAGTTTATCTTGTTGATCAAAGTTAATAACAATTTTGCCTTTACCATTTTTATTTTGGTTTACGGCAACTTTGGTACCAAAACGTTCACTCAAACTTAGCTGTAATGCCACGGTTTGTGGCTGCGGAGCTAGCTTTGCTGGCGCTTCAGTTGGATTTAAGAGTGTTTTTACTAGCTTTTCAGCCTCACGCACAGTTAACAACTTATTGATGATAATTTGTGCAGCAGCTAACTGTTGTTGCTCATCTAAGGCCAATAAAGCCCTTGCATGACCCATTTCTAGTTGTTTTTGCTCAACCAATTGTTTAACTGCATCAGATAATTGGTTCAATCGCAATAAATTAGAAACAGCAGCACGAGATTTACCCACCGCATCGGCAACTTGTTGATGAGTTAATGAAAACTCTTGTTGTAAACGTTCTAACGCCCGCGCTTCTTCGATAGCATTAAGGTCTTCACGTTGAATATTTTCAATCAACGCAATAGCAACCGTAGCACGATCATCAACATTTTTAATAATACAAGGTACAACCTGTAGTCCCGCTTGACGGGCAGCTTGCCAACGACGTTCACCCGCTATAATTTCATAACTTTGGCTATCAAGACGACGTACAACAATCGGTTGAATCACACCTTGGGCACGAATCGAATCGGCTAATTCAGTTAATGCATCAGCAGCCATTGCTTTACGAGGCTGATATTGACCTGATTTAAGTGCGGTAACTGCAATCTGACGTAATTCACCATCAACGGCAGCCTGTTGTGATGCGTTGTTATCACTTTGTTGTTTTTTAGCTTGAGCAACATTGCTGGTGGCTAATAGGGCATCAAGGCCTTTGCCCAAGCCTCGTTTATTGAAATTCATGGAAAACCTTACGCTTCAACCTGGGGGGCTTGTAGTGCTAATTCATCACGGCGAATCATTTCACCGGCCAGCGCTAAATACGCCTTAGCACCACTAGAATATTTGTCATAATACATTGCTGGGCGACCATGACTTGGTGCTTCAGCAAGACGAACATTACGAGGAATAACAGTACGGTAAACTTTATCCCCAAAATGCTTTTTCAACTGTTGTGATACTTCATTTGAAAGTCGATTACGGGGATCAAACATAGTCCGTAATAGCCCTTCGATTTTAAGGTCACTATTAACAACCGCGGTTAATTTGCTGATGGTGTCCATCAATGCAGTTAAGCCCTCAAGGGCAAAATATTCACACTGCATCGGCACTAACACAGAATCAGCCGCAGTCATCGCATTGATTGTTAATAAGTTTAAAGAGGGTGGACAATCGATAAAAATATAATCGTAATTATCTCTGACTGGCGCTAGTGCATTCCGTAATCGCGTCTCACGAGAAAACACTTCCATCAATTTAATTTCAGCGGCGGTTACATCACCATTAGCGGCTATCAAATGATAGCCCCCCGTGGTTTCGTTAATAACAACTTGATTAAATGGGGTTTCTTCTACAAGAAGATCATAAGCAGTAGATTCGACTTGGTATTTGTCGACACCACTGGCCATAGTAGCGTTACCTTGAGGATCGAGATCGATCACTAATACTTTACGCTGTGTCGCAGCCAATGAAGCAGCCAGATTGACACACGATGTTGTTTTACCAACACCACCTTTCTGATTTGCAACAGCTATGATTCTTCCCACAAAAAAAACCTCAACAATTAATCTTTTGCCGTTAAAACAACTAAATGACGTTCACCATCAAGTTCAGGTACTTGCAAAGATTTAACTTCAACAACTGTACACCATTCAGGTAAATCTGAGACTTCATCCTGATGATACTGACCTTTAAGGGCGAAAAACTGACCGCCTGATTTAGGTAAATGGTGACACCAATTAACCATGTCTGACATTGAAGCAAAGGCGCGACTTAATACCGCATCAAAACCTTCACCAGGATCAAACTCTTCAACACGACTTTGGACAGCAGTAACATTGGTAATTTTTAGCTCATGGATAACTTGGCGAATAAATCGAATTCGTTTACCTAAGCTATCTAGCAGCGTAAATGATTTATTAGGGCACATAATCGCTAATGGAATTCCAGGTAAACCTGGACCAGTACCCACATCAATGTAACGCTCACCATCTAAATATTGGCTAACAACAATGCTATCCATAATGTGTTTAACTAACATTTCATTAGGATCACGCACAGAAGTCAAATTATACGCTTTATTCCACTTATGCAGCAGTTGCACATAACCAATCAATTGATCGAGTTGTTGTTCTGTGACCTGTAGGTCAGTTTGAGCGATAAGTTGTATTAAACGTTGTTTCATTATCTAGCCCTTATTCGCCTTTTTTAAGCAAACCGTGTTTTTTCAAATATACCAACAATAATGAAATAGCCGCTGGTGTAATACCTGAAATACGTGATGCCATACCCACAGATTCAGGCTTAGCGTCATTAAGCTTAATCACAACTTCGTTTGATAAACCTTTCACTAAGCTGTAATCAAGATCAAACGGCAGTTTAGTGGTCTCATGGCGTAATGACTTTTCTACTTCATCACGTTGGCGATCAATATAGCCTTGGTATTTAATCTGAATTTCAACTTGCTCACGCGCTTCAATATCTTCGTGTGCAGGTGCAAACGTTTCAATTGTCGTTAATTGTTCGTAAGTGACTTCAGGACGACGAAGAAGATCTTCACCATTAGCTTCACGAACGATCGGCGACTTGAGGATCTTATTTAAACTTTCAATATGATTCGAGTTTGGATTTACCCAAATCTCTTTCAAACGTTGGCGTTCTTGTTCCATATTTTCTAATTTCTGATTGAAACGCGCCCAACGCTCATCATCCACTAGACCTAATTCACGGCCCATTGGTGTTAGGCGTAAATCAGCATTATCTTCACGTAACAACAAGCGGTATTCCGCACGAGAAGTAAACATACGGTACGGTTCTTTAGTACCAATAGTTGATAAGTCATCGATCAATACGCCCATGTACGCTTGATCACGGCGTGGACTCCAACCTTCTTTATCTTGTGTTTGAAGAGCGGCGTTCATACCAGCCATCAAGCCTTGAGCAGCTGCTTCTTCGTAGCCGGTAGTACCGTTGATCTGTCCCGCAAAGAACAATCCATCAATGTATTTATTTTCAAAAGTTTGTTTCAGATCGCGCGGGTCAAAGAAATCATACTCAATCGCATAACCAGGTCGCATAATTGTCGCATTCTCAAATCCTTTCATTGAACGCACAATTTGCATTTGAACATCAAATGGTAAGCTTGTAGAAATACCATTTGGATACAGTTCATTGGTGGTTAAGCCTTCAGGCTCAATAAAGATTTGGTGACTGTTTTTATCCGCAAAACGCATTACTTTATCTTCAATTGAAGGGCAGTAGCGTGGGCCAATACCTTCAATAACACCAGCATACATCGGGCTACGATCAAGGTTATTACGAATAACCTCATGCGTACGCTCGTTGGTGTAAGTGATAAAACATGGAATTTGACGAGGATGATCCGATTGTTTCCCCATGAAAGAAAATGTTGGGGTTGGATTATCACCATGTTGGGTTTCAAGAATACTTAAATCAACAGTGCGTGCATCGATACGTGGTGGTGTACCCGTTTTTAAGCGATCAACACGTAAAGGTAATTCACGAAGACGATCCGCTAGTGCATTTGATGCAGGATCACCTGTACGACCGCCACTGTAGTTTTCTAAACCGATATGAATTTTACCGCCAAGGAATGTACCGACGGTTAATACCACAGCTTTTGCATGGAATTTTAAACCCATTTCAGTCACCACACCGGTTGTGCGATGATTTTCAACAATTAAATCAGTTACAGCTTGTTGGAAAATCATTAAATTAGGCTGATTTTCCAATACGTTACGTACTGCTGCTTTGTAAAGTGCACGATCTGCTTGCGCACGTGTTGCCCGAACTGCTGGGCCTTTGGAAGAGTTGAGTGTACGGAATTGGATTCCGCCTTTATCGATAGCATGCGCCATCAAGCCACCAAGGGCATCAACTTCTTTAACCAGGTGTCCTTTCCCGATCCCGCCGATAGCTGGGTTGCACGACATTTGGCCCAACGTATCGATATTATGGGTCAATAGTAAGGTTTTTTGTCCCATTCGGGCAGCTGCCAGTGCCGCTTCGGTACCGGCGTGACCACCACCCACAACGATGACATCAAATTTTTCCTGGTAAAACATGAAACTTCCTCAGGTATTTAAATAGCCAGTGAGTTAACTAGAGCAAAGGGCGGACATTCTATCCTGTTTCTTGGCAAGAGAGAATCTTTCATCAAGATCATTTGATCGGCCATTTACGTCTCTTAAATATATATAAGATCTTTTTAAAGAGATCTTCTATTAGATCTACTATTAGGATCCACTGATCGTGTGGATAACCGCTAAATGATCCTTATGATCATGCATTTATAGATGATCATTTGTTGTGGAGTAGCTTGGATCTTCCAGAGGATAGGCTGGGATCAAAATAGCTACTTATACACAGGAGGTCAGGGCTATATAAGTTATTAAATGGATAACTATGGGTTGATCACCGTTTAGATCCATTGTTATCCACAGATAAAAGCATTAAATAGGATTACTAATTGAGTAACTATTGACCACTTTTTAATCATTTAATAAATTTTGCCACTCTTCAAACCATATTTCAGCGGCATCTTCAGGCACTGGTGTCATTGAAACATCAATATCAAGTCGTTCACCAAGCTGCGTTGCACCTAATGAGAGTAAGCGTGCTTGAATATTTTTACCTGCAGCACAGAAAGTATCGTAATTACTATCGCCAAGCCCAATAACGGCAAATTTTAGCTGATCAAGAGTGGGGTTCTGATCAGCAAGAGCATTTGCAAAGGCAATAAAGTTATCTGGATAATCACCAGCCCCATGGGTTGAACAAATAATAAGCCAAATAGTGTCTTGGTTTAATTGATCAAATTGAGGTTGGTTAGTGATATCGGTTTGATGACCTTGTGCTGTGAGCAAATCAGCTAAATGATCGGCGACATATTCAGCACCACCAAGAGTGCTACCTGTGATCAGTGTAATAGTTGACATAATTGTCCTCTGATTGGTGTTAGATGGGATCATCGATATGAAACGATGAGTTCTAGCCAGAGATTGTACTGAGATCAAACCCTATAAAGATAGCCTTTATGGCATATGTGGCCATTTTTATTCACTGACAAGGTATTTTTTTTATCCACCAGCTTTGAATGGGGATGAAACAGGGAAAAAATGTGGGTATTTATACGAAAAAATGAAGGTTTATAGTGGTTAAGATGATCATCGTGGCAATGAAAGGCAAAAGGTGCTTGGCCTTTGTTAATGATCTTACCCACATGATCCCCTTATTGTTTGCACAAGCTTATGATCTTTAATTAATGCGATCATCATACTGATCGCGCTAATTAAATGATCTTATTTCTGCGGGGTAAAATAATCAGTTTTTGGGTGGTTGGATGGGGGATAACACTGACGTGATGGTGATAAAGAGCATTTATTTGAAAGGATGTTAATACGTTTTGAGGGGTATCAAAGGCAATTTGTTGGCCTTGTTCAAGCAATAATAAACGATCGCAAAATGTGATAGCTGTATTAAGATTATGAATGGCTACTAGTGCACTTTTCCCTTGTTGGCAATGGTGGCTTAAAATATTGAGTAATAGTGATTCATGACCAATATCAAGGCTGGCTGTTGGTTCATCAAGCAGCATGATAGCGGCATTTTGAATTAATAATCGTGCAAAATGCACTCGTTGTTGTTCACCTCCTGAGAGTTGGTTTATCGCGCGCTTCAATAAAGGTTTTATTTCTAACTGATTAATAATATTGGTTATTTCCTGTTTTGATATTAATGATGATTGATGCTGACCATAATGAATAATATCTTGAACCACAAAGCCAAATGCGGGTTCAGTATGTTGAGGTAAATAACTTAAATGATGTGCCCGTTGTTGATGACTGTAGCTGTCAAGAGGACGTTCAAAGAGTGAAATATCGCCACTTTTAGGGGTAATAAACCCGCTTAAGCATTTTAATAACGTACTTTTCCCGGCGCCATTGGGGCCGATAATTCCCACTAATTCACCGGGATTAATCGTAAAATTAATATCATTTAATAGTGGTTGTGATCCTTGGTCGTAACTTAATTGGTTGACTACCAGTGATGGGATCATGATTGTAATCCTTTATATTGGCTGCGTATAAGTAGAATAATAAAATAGATCCCACCAATAACTGCCGTGATAATGCCTGTTTTTAATTCATTGGGCGCTATGACAGTGCGAGCAATAAGATCACATGCTAACAAGAACATCGCACCGAATAAGGCTGAAAACGGTAATAAAATACGATTATTCGGTCCTATTAGTAACCGTGCTAAATGCGGTACTATTAATCCAATAAAACCGATAGGACCTGCCACTGCAATAGCCATTGCGGTAAGAATAGTGGTTAACAATAATAATATTCGGCGACTGCGCTGAACATTGATTCCCATTCCATGGGCATTTTGCTCCCCTAAAGCCAGTAAATTTAGGGTTTGACCGTGGCGTAATAAAAACCAAGCAGCCATTATAATGATGGGGGTTGGCCATAATAATTGTTGCCATGTACGAGCGTCTAATCCTCCCATGGTCCAGAATACAAACTCACTCACTTCATATTGTTGAGCGGTTAACAATACGCCCATGGTTAACCCACCTAATAAACTTGATACGGCGAGTCCCGCTAAAATAATGAACAAGCCGTGTTGTTGAGTTTGACGAGCAATTAAATAGACGATTGTTGCTGTTGTTAATGCGCCGATAGCGGTCACAAGCGGTAATAGCGCAGGATTGACAACGGTTAAGCCACTGACAATCGCGACTACTGCCGCAAAACTACTGCCAGCGCTAATACCTAATATATCTGGGCTCGCGAGGGGATTCCTAAATAGCCCTTGGCTGCATGCCCCCGCTAATGCCAAGGCACTTCCAGCTAATATTGCAGCACAAGCTCGAGGCAAACGAATCTGTAGAATAATAGCGGAGGCTAAAGGGTGTTGTTGTTGAGCTAAGGATTCTCCACCATGAATATAACTGACTAGCATGGCAACAATATCATGCATAGGAATAGCAACGGATCCAAGGCTTAAATAAAGCATTAGCAGTACCAGTAATGCGGTAACGGCTAATACACCTTGTAATGGCTTAATGTATTGATGGGCGAACATGAGACTGATAAACCTTATGATTAAGGTAGATGATAGCATCGGCAATATATTGGCTATCGGTTGAACGGAGTGAGTGCGGTAAGCTAATCACTCGTCGATCACGAATGGCGGTTAATGTTTGCAGCGCAGGATCGTGTAATAACTGTTGTCTAAAACCACTATTATCTTTACCTGGAATAATAATAACATCAGGGTTAAGTGCTAACAGTTGTTCTTTTGCTATTGGGACTTGGCCAAACTTATCACCATGGGTATTGGCTATGACATTATTCAGCTGAGCATGTTTGATAATTGTATTAATCGTGGAGTTTTGATTACTTGATGCTCCCCATGGTGTGTATTCCAGTGCTGTTAACTTTTGCTGTGGAACAATAACCTGTTGTTTAAGTCTGGCGTTCATTTTCTCAACGAGTGCGGCTGCTGCTGCATTTTTATTGACGAGTTTTCCGACTAATAAAATATTTTTTTCAATATTTTTAAGGCTATAAACAGTTTTAATAACAAAAACATTGATACCAGCTGCGCGTAATTGAGCAATTTTCGGTCCATCACTCCAACTGGCCACCAGCACTAAATCAGGACGTTCTGCAATGATACGTTCTACGTTTAAATCTCGTAATGGTAGGGTATCTGGAATTTTATCGGCAATGATTGAATAAGTCGGGTCCTTACTTAAACGACTTAAACTGGTGATATTTTTTAAGGGTAACAGTGCCATTAACACCTGATCACTAAACATACTTTTAGAGTCAACTTGTGTCGGTATCGTGGTTAATGTCAGTGGGTGCTGACTGGCATCGGTGACGGTGATTGGATATGAGGTCTGTGCACTTAAACAGGCTGTGCTCGTGCATAGGCAGCCTATAAAAAATAAATTTTTAAGTCGTGAGTACATAATTTTCCATATGCTGCTAATAGTGAGCTTACCTCATCCTTGGCAAGCAAATTTTGCGCACATAGTTAGTGATTTTTTGAGCGCTGTCAATGGTCGTCTTCTGTTAGAATTACGCTTATTTGATAAGGAATAACACCGCTATGGTATTAAAATTTTCGGGTGATATTGATGAGCTTGCTTATCCCTTTATCTTTGAAGATTCCCCGTTATGTGATTTTGAAATTCTCACTGATGAATTATGCACGTATGTGGGGTTAGCCATTTCACAACTGCAAGATGATGAAGTGCGACGATCTTTATCATGGTTACAACCTCGTATTTTTCACCTTAATGGTTCTATTCGCGGTAAATGCGGTATCTTTGAAGCAGATATTATTAAGTTGAAAGCGGATTATCATTATTTTCGTGATCAAGTCATCGACAGTAATAAGCGCTTTGTATTGCCTCGAGGAATTGGTGCTGTGGTGCAGTTACATCAATGTCGTAGTCTGTCAAAGAAGGTGGTGCGCCAATTAGTTAACGTCGATGCGGTAGGTAAAAAAATACCTGAAACATTACCGCGATTCAGTAATTTGTTAGTGAATTACTTTTTTGCTCTAACGCGAGTGCTTAATCAGCAGACAGGGATTGAAGAGCCGGAATATATCAGTATAAATTACCCTAAACCCGAAGCTAAATAATAATAAAAACGCCACATATCAACAATATGTGGCGTTTTTGTAGCAGAACCATCAATGCGAGCGCAATGTTAGTGTTTACTTACCAATACAGAACGAAGTAAAGATACGGCCTAATAAGTCATCCGATGTAAACTCGCCTGTGATCTCACTTAAATGCTGTTGAGCTAACCGTAATTCTTCAGCCAGAATTTCGCCAGCCATAAAGCCTTCTAATTGTTCTTTACCAATCACTAAATGTTCAGCTGCACGTTCAAGGGCATCTAAGTGACGACGACGCGCCATAAAGCCACCTTCCGTTGTACCTGCAAATCCCATACATTGCTTTAAATGTTCACGTAAGTCGTCCACACCGTCGCCTGTGCGCGCTGAGAGACGAATAACCGTTGAATTGTTTGTTTCATTGATGCCGGTTACTTCATGGGTTAGCTCGGCTTTATTACGAATAACGGTTAAGCCCATATTTGCAGGTAAGCGTTCAATAAAATCAGGCCAGATATCTTTAGGATCGGTGGCATCGGTAGTGGTGCTATCTACCATGAATAATACGCGATCGGCATGTTCAATTTCAGCCCATGCGCGCTCAATACCAATTCGTTCTACTTCATCGGTTGCTTCACGTAAACCCGCGGTATCAATAATGTGTAATGGCATGCCATCAATGTGAATGTGTTCACGTAATACATCACGGGTTGTACCTGCGATATCGGTCACAATGGCGCTGTCTTTACCGGATAAGGCATTTAATAGGCTTGATTTACCAGCATTAGGACGACCAGCAATCACTACCTTCATGCCTTCGCGCATGATTGCGCCTTGGTTGGCTTGTTTACGTACATCGGCCAAGCGATCCATGATGTTGTTGAGATCACCACTGACTTTGCCGTCAGACAGAAAATCAATTTCTTCTTCAGGAAAATCAATCGCAGCTTCGACAAAAATACGTAAATGAATTAAAGCTTCGACTAATTCATTGACCTTGTTTGAGAATACGCCTTGCAGTGATTTAAAGGCACTTTTTGCTGCTTCTTCTGAGCTGGCATCAATTAAATCAGCAATGGCTTCTGCTTGGGCTAAATCAAGCTTGTCGTTCATAAAGGCACGTTCAGAGAACTCACCAGGACGCGCTGGACGAATACCATCAATATTAAGAATACGACGAATCATCATATCCATTAATACTGGACCACCGTGGCCTTGTAGCTCTAATACATCTTCACCCGTAAATGAATTGGGGCCTTTAAAAAATAGTGCGATCCCCTGATCAAGCGCAGTTCCATCTTCATTTTTAAATGGCAGGTATTCAGCGTAACGGGTTTTTAACTCACGACCAGCAACGGCAAGGGCTACTTCTTTCGCTTTAGGACCTGAAACGCGAATGATGCCGACGCCGCCACGGCCCGGTGGTGTTGCTTGTGCAACGATAGTATCGATATGTTGATTCATAACCTTGGCTTTGCTTGAAAATGACTTGATGATTGTAAACCACTGTGAGGGCTTACGCCTAATCTGCCCCATAAAAAAAGGCGACCCTAAGGCCGCCTTTCATTCACAGGGACAGCTTATTTAGCTTTGCTGTGTAAACCTTTTTTCTCCAACGCGCGGAAAATAATGGTTTGTTGAATCAGGGTCACAACGTTTGATACTAGCCAGTAAAGCACTAGACCAGAAGGGAACCATAGGAAGAAGAAAGTAAACATAACCGGCATAAAGGTCATGATCTTCTGCTGCATTGGATCCGTTACTGTTGATGGGCTGTTCTTTTGAATAAGGAACATTGATACACCCATAAGAACAGGCAGGATGTAGTACGGGTCTTGTGCTGACAGATCCGTAATCCAACCGAAGAATGGCGCATGACGCAATTCAACTGATCCCATTAGTGCCCAGTACAGTGCGATGAAAATTGGCATCTGTAGCATGATAGGTAAACAACCACCAAGTGGGTTTACTTTCTCTTTTTTGTACAGCTCCATCATTTCTTGGCTTTGACGTTGACGGTCATCACCTAAACGCTCACGCATTGCCTGAATTTTTGGCTGTAGCATGCGCATTTTCGCCATTGAGGTGTACTGCGCTTTTGTTAGTGGGTACATAGCACCACGAACAATTAGCGTTAGGATGATGATTGCAACACCCCAGTTACCTACAATACCGTGAATGAAAGAAAGCAATTTATGCAGTGGACTAGCAATGAACCATAACCAACCATAATCAACCGTTAGGTTTAGGTTAGCGGCTGTTGCTGCCATTTCTTTTTGCAACTTAGGACCAAGCCATAGTGTTGCTTTAATTTCTTTTGTTTGACCAGGAGCAACAGTCTCTAATGGCATACGAACGCCGATGTAACCTACACCGTTGTTATCGCTACTGTAGACTTGAGATGTCTGATCTGCACCATCACGAGGGATCCATGCTGATACGAAGTAGTTCTCCATAATCGCAACCCAGCCGTCATTCGCTGACTGGTTAAGGTTCTTCTCTTTGATGTCATCAAAACTGTATTTTGTGTATTTAGTATCGTTAGCTGAGTATGCAGCACCGTTGTAGGTGTGCATTGCCATGCCTTGAATACCGCCGCCAGTTTTGCTTTCTAGGCGGTGACGAAGCTGTGCATACATTTGTACTGTTGCAGGCTTGTCTGTTTTGTTGTCGACAGTGTAGTCAACATTAACCGCATAATTGTTACGCTTGAAAACGAACGTTTTGATGTAACTAATGCCATCACGAGTGAATGTCATTGGTACACGTAGTTCGTTTTGATCTGGTGCCATAACGAAGTTTTTCGCCGTTACCGCATATTGTGCACGACCATGTGTTTGTGAATCAGAACCATTGGTACCGATTAAGCCTGATTGCGCAATGTAATCGCGGCCATCAGTGTCACTTAATAAAACAAATGGGTCTTTAGAATCTAGGGTATTGTCGTATTTTAGTAGTTTTGCATTGATTACATCACCACCAAGCGTGTCGACTGTTAATTCCAGTACATCCGTTTTAATGGTAATTAAGTTAGTTGAAGTTTTCTGGTCAGCCAGCGGTTGATTATCACTTGAGTGTGATGGAATACCACTATTGTTATTGACTTGTTGCTCTACACCCGGCTTCGTTGGTTGCTGGTTTTTGTCGCCATGCCATTGTTGAAATAGCAAGAATGAGACAAACAGTAGGGCAATTAACAGAATATTACGTTGGGAACCCATGGTTAATGTTCTCTGTCGTTATGCTTGGTTGGCGGAACGGGGTCGTAACCACCGTCATTTAAAGGGTGACATTTTAATAGACGTTTCGCCGCTAACCAACAACCTTTTCGCGCTCCATGCGTTTTTACAGCTTCGATCGCATATTGAGAACATGTAGGGGTGAACCGACAGCGTGGTCCAAGAAGAGGACTGATTGCCAGTTGGTAAAAGCGGACTAGTCTTACGACTAGCCACGCGACGGGCGAGACAGGCGATGCCATAACTTATCTAACAACGTAAATAGTTCTTCGTTACTCAACCCATTGGCTGATTTCTTGGCAATGACTACGAAGTCGCAAGCTGGAAGCTGATGTTGTTTTAAACGGAAACTTTCGCGAACAACGCGTTTGAAACGGTTTCTGTCGACAGCAGTTTTAATCTGTTTTTTTGGAACAGCCAGACCGAGACGGGGGTGGTCGAGTTCGTTAGAACGGGCAAGAATAGTCAAGTGGGGAGAGCCAGCACGATGAGCTTGCTGGAAGACAGTTTTATAATGTTCGGGAGTTAACAAACGTAACTCCCGAGAAAAAGCGAACTTATTCAAAATAATCGTCGATGATTACTTAGAAAGACGCTTACGGCCTTTAGCGCGACGTGCATTGATTGTTGCACGACCGTTCTTAGTTGCCATACGAGCACGGAAGCCGTGACTACGCTTACGCTTAAGAACAGAAGGTTGGAATGTGCGTTTCATGGTTTTACCTTAAATTAACTGATCAGTTTTTAAGTTTGTTAGATGTAATTGGCCATAATTGGACAATTACCACGAACAAAGAGGCGGAATTGTAATCACTGACTAACAAAGAGTCAATAATTATACCCACATCTAATGACGGGCGCTGCATTATACGTTTTATAGCGCGAAGTTCAAGGATCCTTATTGGATCCCTATTTGAGTTAAAAAAGCCTTTAGTCGTGGATCGTTAGGATGATTAAAGATCTGTTCTGGTGGCCCTTGCTCTACAAATTGACCGTCGGCCATGAAGATCACTCTGTCGGCGACTTCACGCGCAAATTGTAATTCATGAGTGACGATCAACATTGTTTGTTGTTGCTTTGCCAATTTTTTGATCAAATTTAGCACTTCATTGACCCACAATGGATCCAGTGCTGATGTGGGCTCATCGAGTAAAAGTAATTCTGCATCTAATGCCATTGCACGACCAATACCCACTCGCTGCTGTTGACCTCCTGAGAGAGAGGCGGGGTAGTTGTCAGCTTTATCAGCTAAGCCAATATCTGCCAAAATATTGAGCGCCCGTTGCTGGGCTTGTTGTTTGTTGAGGCCCTTAACGACACGTAAGCCTTCACTAATATTTTGTTGTGCTGTCAGATGATTAAATAAAGCGTAATTTTGAAACACAAATCCGGTTTGGCGTCGTAGGGCTAAAATGTCATTTTTTTTAGGTTGTAGGCACTCAACCGTCGCATCATTGATGGTGATGGTGCCACTATTGGCATTTTCAAGATAATTTAAGCACCGTAAAAATGTTGATTTTCCGGTGCCTGATGGACCAATGATCGCCACAATTTCACCTTTCTTAATGGTGAGATCGAGATCGCTAAAAATCGTCTGTTCGCCAAAACGTTTAGTCAGTTTATTTATATTAATCATCGTACGTAAGCCCTATCTAACCGTGTTTCTGCTAATTGTTGTAAGCGAGTAAGCACTATCACTACAGCCCAGTATATAAATGCGACGGCAAGAAACGCTTCAAAGAATTTAAAACTTGATGAGGCTTCCATTTGTGCTTTTGCCATGATTTCTGGCACACCTAAAGTAAAGGCGAGTGACGTTGATTTAATCATATCAATAAAATAATTCATTAATGATGGCAATGCGATACGAGTGGCTTGCGGCAATATAATACGCCGCATGGTTTGCCATTCAGTCATGCCAATAGCGAGGCTGGCTTCACGTTGGCTACGGTCGACACCAATAATTGCGGCTCGAATACTTTCTGCCATGTAGGCTGCAAAATGGAGGCTAAGGCCAATTACCGCCGCACTAAAAGCGTCCAGTCCAACTAAGCCTGGCATCACTTGTGGCAAGCCATAGTAGAGTAAAAATAGTTGTACTAGTAATGGGGTTCCACGAAAAAAACTAATATAAAGCTGTGTTAAAGGGTTGAGAAGAGGGAGCTTATAAATACGAATTAAAGCGAGAATTAAGCCCAGTATTAGCGAAAAAATAGCCCCAAGAGCAGCCATAGATAATGTCGTTGGCAGATATTTCAACAAAATAGGTATCAACGACAACATATAATTAAAATCAAAACCCATAATGGTGATCCGTAGTACTGGCTATGCAAGCGGTATTAATAAATTCACCACCACAATATGATTTGTGATGGTGAAACGATGAATTATTGGGTGATATCGGTATGAAACCACTTGTTTGATATTGCAGTAAGGGTGCCATCTTTACGCATTGCAGCTAAGGCTTCATTTACCTGTTGTTGCAATAATTTGCCTTTAGCGTTATTTAAAAATGGCCATGCATTTTCAATGGTTGCAAAAGGTTTACCAGCTAACTGAAGTGGTAATGGTTTACTGGTGATAATCGCGACTGATGATAGACGATCCATCACAAAGGCATCGGTACGTCCTAGAGCGACATCTTGTTCAATACCACTATCATAGGTTTTGATATCAATATCATTGGCATTGGGTAAGTTACGCAGTAATTGCTCGTAGTTTGAACCAAGGTTAACCCCAACTGTTTTGCCATTTAAGTCCGCGATTGAATGAATTGTGGTATTGCCTTTTCTTACTACTAATTGCGCGCCATCAATCACATAAGGTTGACTAAATAAAAATTTGGCTTGGCGTGCTGGCGTGATAGAAATTTGGTTAGAAATAGTATCGATACGGCCTGTTTCTAATTGGCCAAATAAACCAGAGAAACTGGCAGTAACAAATTCAACGTTATAGTCATTGCGTTTACCAATGGCATTCCAAAGATCAACTTCAAACCCTTGTAGCTTATCTTGGCTAACAAAAGTAAAAGGGAAATAACGACCTGACATGCCCACTTTTACTGTGGTTGCAGCCATAACACTGGTGGTTGTACTAGCAAATAGCGTACTTGCGATCACGAATGTTTTTATCCAGTTTTTCATTCGGTATTTTCCTTAACTTGATAGGGCTTTATTTGGTGAAAACATCCTACCTCGATATTTAATCATAAAGATAATAATTAACAGTTATTTGAAATAACCATTTGTTTGGCTACCGACATATTGTGAGCTGATATTATGCTTTTTACGGCACATAAAAGGGGGCTGATTGTCATAAAAGGTTACCCACAGCGGTAGGTTTTCCCTGTGGATGATAATGGCTGATGATATAATGGTCATTTTCGAGTAAAAACAGCATTAAACGGGCAATGAAAGACTTATCTTTGTGGCAGGTGTGTTAATATAGCTGTGGGTAAAGGTGGGTTAAATTGTGCTGATCTTGCATTTTATTGTGAGATCTATGTGCATAAGTTCGATCTTATTCACTGGATCTGGGATCTCTTTACTGGCGATCCTTGTTCAGCGAGTATAAAATTATCTTCCTTTTTGTATTTTGTTTATTCAGTGTGGAGTCTACCTTGTCATCTTCGCTATGGTTGCAGTGCCTTCAACGCCTTCAGGAAGAACTCCCTGCGACAGAATTCAGTATGTGGCTGCGTCCGCTTCAGGCTGAATTAAATGATCATACATTGACATTATTTGCCCCTAATCGATTTGTATTAGATTGGGTGCGTGATAAATACCTTAATAATATCAATCGTCTGCTTAATGAATTTTGTGGCACTGATGTTCCGAGTCTGCGTTTTGAAGTGGGAAGCAAACCTGTTGTTGCGCCACCTCAACCTGTTGCGCCGCCGGTTTTTACTTTGCCGCAATCAAGACCGCGCACTGAACCTGAACCTGTGCATTACGAGCCAGCACCGTCTCCGGTACAAACGGAGTCTCCTGGTGGCTATCGTTCAAATGTAAACCCTAAACATAATTTCAATAATTTTGTGGAAGGTAAGTCAAACCAACTTGGCCTTGCCGCTTGTCGTCAGGTATCTGATAACCCAGGCGCGGCTTACAATCCGTTATTTTTATATGGCGGTACAGGTTTGGGTAAAACGCACTTACTGCATGCGGTGGGTAATGCGATTGCTAATCGTAAACCCAATGCCAAAGTGGTGTACATGCACTCTGAGCGTTTTGTGCAAGATATGGTGAAAGCGCTACAAAACAATGCCATTGAAGAATTTAAGCGTTATTACCGTAGTGTTGATGCTCTTTTGATTGATGACATTCAATTTTTTGCTAATAAAGAACGTTCTCAAGAAGAATTTTTTCATACCTTTAATGCACTATTAGAGGGTAACCAACAAATTATTTTGACCTCGGATCGCTATCCTCGTGAAATTAATGGGGTTGAAGATCGCTTAAAGTCACGTTTTGGTTGGGGGCTGACGGTTGCTATTGAGCCGCCAGAGCTAGAAACCCGCGTTGCTATTTTAATGAAGAAGGCCGAAGATCATAATATTCGTCTGGCAGATGAAGTGGCATTCTTTATTGCAAAGCGTTTACGTTCCAATGTGCGTGAATTAGAAGGTGCGTTGAATCGTGTGATTGCCAATGCTAACTTTACTGGTCGCGCGATCACGATTGATTTTGTGCGTGAAGCACTGCGTGATTTATTAGCGCTGCAAGAAAAATTAGTGACGATTGATAACATTCAAAAGACGGTTGCAGAATATTATAAAATCAAGATGGCTGATATGCTGTCTAAACGTCGCTCTCGTAGCGTTGCGCGTCCTCGTCAGATGGCGATGGCGTTAGCAAAAGAACTGACAAACCACAGTCTTCCTGAGATTGGCGATGCTTTTGGCGGTCGTGATCATACGACCGTACTCCATGCTTGTCGTAAGATTGAGCAGCTACGTGAAGAAAGCCACGATATTAAAGAAGATTATTCAAACTTAATTAGAACGTTGTCGTCTTAATATGAAATTTACTGTTGAACGTGAACATTTATTAAAACCTTTGCAACAGGTGACTGGTGCTTTAGGTGGTCGTCCATCTTTACCTATTCTAGGCAATATTTTACTGCAAGTTGAGAATGGGTGTCTGTCAATGACAGGTACCGATCTTGAAGTGGAGCTCATTGCTAAGGTTGCGTTAGAAGGCGATTTTGAAGCGGGTGCTGTAACTGTACCGTCACGTAAATTTTTAGATATTTGTCGTGGCTTACCCGATAGTGCCACTATTGCAGTTATCTATGAAGGTGATCGAGTATTAATTCGCTCTGGTCGTAGTCGTTACACGTTAACGACATTACCAGCGGCTGATTTTCCAAATATTGAAGATTGGCAAAGCGAAGTTGAGTTTACTATTGAACAGGGGCGCATGCGTCAGCTGATTGATAGCACTCAATTTTCAATGGCTAATCAAGATGTGCGTTACTACCTTAACGGGATGTTATTTGAAACCGATGTTCAACATTTACGCTCGGTTGCAACTGATGGTCACCGTATGGCGGTGTGTGCGATTGATACAGGTCATGATTTACCAACCAAGCAAATTATTGTGCCGCGTAAAGGGGTACTTGAATTGGTGCGGTTGTTTGATAACCCTGAAGCCTTAGTCAATATTCAAATTGGTCATTCAAATTTACGCGCGACAGTGGGTAATTTTGTGTTTACCTCAAAGCTAGTTGATGGCCGCTTCCCTGATTATCGTCGTGTAATGCCCCAAAATAGCACCAAATTTGTGGAAGCAAATTGTGATGAGATGCGTAAAGCATTTGCGCGAGCGGCTATTTTATCTAATGAAAAATTCCGGGGTGTTAGAGTTGGCTTGTCCAACGGTGAAATGCGGATCACGGCTAACAACCCTGAACAGGAAGAAGCAGAAGAGTTTCTTGATGTTGATTATGAAGGTGACAGCTTAGAGATTGGTTTCAACGTTAGTTATGTACTTGATGTATTGAATACACTTAAATGTGATCAAGTACGGTTGTCATTATCAGATGCCAATGCACCGTCATTAATTGAAGATGCAACCAATGATGAAGCTATGTATGTAGTAATGCCAATTAGATTGTAATTATGGCACTTACTCGATTATTGGTGCAGGATTTTCGCAATATAGCCCAGTGTGATATTGCGTTAGCCAGTGGGTTTAATTTTTTAGTTGGTGCCAATGGCAGCGGTAAAACCAGTGTCCTTGAAGCAATTCATTATTTAGGGCACGGACGTTCATTCCGCAGCCATTTAACCAGTCGTGTGATTCGCCATGAACAGCAACAGTTATTTATTCATGGTCGAGTAACCGATAATAATGACCTCACTTTACCGGTGGGGATCAGTAAACAGCGCGATGGCAGTACTGAAGTTAAAATTGGTGGAGAGGGCAATCAAAAGCTCGCTCAGCTGGCGCAAATTTTGCCACTTCAGTTAATTACTCCTGAAGGGTTCGATTTATTAATTGGCGGACCTAAATTTCGACGGGCTTTTATTGATTGGGGTGTGTTTCATGTTGAACCAAAGTTCTATAATGCATGGAGCCGCTTAAAACGTTTGACGAAACAACGTAATGCATTATTAAAGCAAGCACGAAGCTACCGTGAACTCAGTTATTGGGATCAAGAGTTAGCATTACTTGCTGAACAAATCAGTGTGTGGCGTCAAGAGTACATTACTGCCGTAAAAATTAAAGCGGCTGAAATATGTCAGGTGTTCCTACCTGAATTTGAAATCCAGCTCGGTTTTTATCGTGGCTGGGAAAAAGAGACACCGTATGCTGAGCTGCTGCAACGTAATTTCGAACGTGACTGTCAGCTTGGCTATACCGTAAGTGGGCCCCATAAGGCTGATTTACGGATTAAAGTTGCTGGAACACCGGTTGAGGACGTTTTGTCCCGCGGTCAGCTAAAGTTAATGGTGTGTGCGTTGCGTTTAGCGCAAGGCCTACATCTTACTGAGGCCACCGGCAAACAGTGTATTTACCTAATTGATGATTTTGCTTCCGAATTGGATAGCCATAGGCGAGCGTTGCTTGCGCAGCGATTAAAGGAAACTAACGCCCAAGTGTTCATTAGTGCTATTAGTCGCGAGCAAGTGGTTGATATGCTTGATGAAAATGGTAAGTTGTTCATGGTTGAACACGGTAAGATAACACAGGATAATTAAAGCGAGAGTAACTCAATGTCCAACAATTACGATTCATCAAGCATTAAGGTGCTTAAAGGCCTCGATGCGGTACGTAAGCGCCCAGGAATGTACATCGGTGATACTGATGATGGTACTGGCTTGCACCACATGGTTTTTGAGGTTGTCGATAACTCTATCGATGAGGCTCTTGCAGGTCACTGTGAAGATATCATTGTAACGATCCACGAAGATGGTTCGGTTTCAGTAAGCGATGATGGTCGTGGTATTCCGACTGAACTTCACGAAGAAGAAGGTGTGTCTGCAGCCGAAGTTATCATGACGGTACTCCATGCTGGTGGTAAGTTCGATGATAATTCTTACAAAGTGTCTGGTGGCCTTCACGGCGTAGGTGTTTCGGTTGTAAACGCCTTGTCTGAAAAAGTTGAGTTAACCATTAATCGTAAAGGTCATATTCACCAGCAAACTTATCATCATGGTGTACCTGATGCACCATTGGCTGAAGTGGGTGATACTGATAAAACAGGTACCCGTTTACGTTTCTGGCCAAGCGAAGAAACCTTTACCAACAATATTGAATTTCATTATGAAATTTTAGCTAAACGCCTACGTGAATTATCATTCTTGAACTCTGGCGTGTCTATTAAGTTAATTGATGAGCGCGAAGACGGTAAGCAAGATCACTTTATGTATGAAGGTGGTATTCGCGCGTTTGTAGAGCACTTAAACCGTAATAAAACACCAATCCATCAGAAAGTTTTTCATTTTGATAGTGAGCGTGAAGATGGCATTACCGTTGAAGTTGCTATGCAGTGGAACGATGGTTTCCAAGAAGGTGTTTACTGCTTTACGAACAACATTCCTCAGCGTGATGGCGGTACTCACTTAGCGGGTTTCCGTGGTGCTTTGACCCGTACTCTTAATTCATTTATGGATAAAGAAGGCTACTCAAAGAAAGCCAAAGCAGCAACATCAGGTGATGATGCGCGTGAAGGTTTAGTCGCTGTTGTTTCAGTAAAAGTACCTGATCCTAAATTCTCAAGCCAAACTAAAGATAAACTGGTTTCAAGCGAAGTGAAAACTGCGGTTGAATCAGCAATGAATGAGAAGTTTGCTGAGTTCTTATTAGAAAGCCCAGCTGACGCTAAAATCATTTGTACTAAAATTATTGATGCCTCTCGTGCACGTGAAGCGGCACGTAAAGCACGTGAAATGACACGTCGTAAAGGTGCATTAGATTTAGCGGGTCTTCCAGGTAAACTTGCAGATTGTCAGGAAAAAGATCCTGCGCTTTCTGAACTTTACATCGTGGAAGGGGACTCTGCTGGCGGTTCAGCCAAGCAGGGACGTAACCGTAAAAACCAAGCGATTCTACCGCTAAAAGGTAAAATCCTTAACGTTGAAAAAGCACGCTTTGACAAGATGCTATCTTCACAAGAAGTGGCAACTTTGATCACTGCAATGGGCTGTGGTATTGGTCGTGACGAGTACAATCCAGATAAGCTGCGTTACCACAATATCATCATCATGACCGATGCCGATGTCGATGGTTCGCACATTCGTACGTTACTATTGACCTTCTTCTACCGTCAAATGCCAGAGCTTATTGAGCGTGGCCACATCTATATTGCTCAGCCACCACTTTACAAAGTGAAGAAAGGTAAACAAGAGCAATACATCAAAGATGATGAAGAGATGAACCAATACCAAACATCATTGGCACTGGATAATGCTTCTTTATTTGCTAATGATGGTGCGCCAGCGATGACTGGTATGGCACTTGAAACGCTAGTGACGCAATACAATGGTGCGATGAAACTGATTGAACGCATGAGTCGTCGTTACCCAGTATTAATGCTTAATGAGTTAGTTTATCAACCACGTTTAAGCACTGACATGCTAGCTGATAGCGCGCAAGTTGAAGCATGGTTAACTCACCTTGTTGCAGCACTAAATACCAAGCAATCAGGTGAAAGTCAGTTTACGTTTGAAATCTTACGTGATGAAGAGAACAACGTCTTCGTACCTAAGGTTGTGGTACGTACTCACGGTGTTGATCATGAGTACCCATTAAGCTTCGATCTACTAAATTCAAAAGAATACGCTAAATTAGCGGATCTTTCTGAAGCACTAGACGGCTTATTGGATGAGACTGCTTTTGTTCAACGTGGTGAGCGTAAACAACCTGTTTCAAGCTTTAAAGAAGTACTTGAGTGGTTAAACAAAGAATCACGTCGTGGCTTATCTTTACAACGCTATAAAGGTCTGGGTGAAATGAACCCGAACCAGTTGTGGGAAACAACCATGGATCCGGAAGTACGTCGTATGCTGCAAGTTACCATCAATGATGCTGTTGCGGCAGATGAGTTGTTTACTTGTTTGATGGGTGATCAAGTTGAACCGCGTCGTAACTTCATTGAAGAGAACGCATTAAAAGTAGCTAACCTTGACGTGTAGTTTGTCATTAGGTTAATAGTTATAAAAACGCCGCTATGATTAGCGGCGTTTTTTTATAGGGTAATTTTATTGTTGTTACTAAAGGGGAGGGCAGAATAGGGTTGGTTAACCCATGGTATAAGCTCGTGTAATTTCTTCTGCAATAATTTTAATTCCGCGCTCCATTTGTTCGTCACTTTGAACGTAGTTCATGCGTATACATTGCTGACTGTGTTGCCATGGCTGTTGTAAACCAATAAAGAAATATTCACCCGGAACAATTAATACTCCGCGCGCTTTTAAGCGTTGATACAACTCTTTCGTGGTGATCGGTAATTCATCACACCATAACCATAAAAATATCGCACCTTCTGGCTTGTGAATGCGAAATCGAGGATCAGTAATATAATGCTGTAATCGATTAACGGCGTATTGTGCTTTGCGCTGATAAAAAGGGCGAATAACTTCATGGCTTAAACGTAATAAATCATTACGGGCGATTAGCTTATCAGCAATTGCCGGGCCTAAACTGCCGGGTGCTAAATTGATAATACCGTTGATATTGGTGAGCGCTGTAATAATCTCTTCATTGGCTATCACTATTCCGCAGCGAATACCGGGTAAACCCAGTTTAGATAAGCTCATACATAAAATAGTATTGTGGTTCCAAAATGGAGTGACATCAGCAAAGATAATATCAGGGAAGGGCATGCCGTACGCATTGTCGATAATCAGTGGAATATTGTGTGCTTGAGCGAGCGCATCGAGTTGCTTGACTTCATCATCAGTCAGCACGTTACCTGTCGGGTTCGTTGGGCGAGAAGCACAAATGGCACCAATGCTGTCATCAATAACCAACTTACTAAAATCAACATGGTATTTAAATAAGCCATTATCCAATAAGCTAATCGTAGGTTGGTAAGAGACAAACATATTTTGTTCCAAACCCGCATCAGCATAGCCAATATATTCAGGAGATAGCGGTAATAGAATTTTCTTACTGGCACCATTACGGCATTTGCCTGCTAATAAGTTAAATAAATTAAAGAAGGCACTTTGACTACCGTTGGTGAGAGTGATGTTTTTACTGCTGATGTCCCAACCATAATGGTGTTTAAGCAACGTCGCGAGGGCGTTAATAAAACGGTCTTTTCCTTGAGGACCATCGTAGTTGGTGATCGATGTGGTTAATTCGCCACTGGTGGCCATTTCTATTAATAGCTGATTAAAATAATCAACCATTGTTGGAATCTGAGCTGGATTACCACCACCGAGCATAATCGCATCAGGGTTGGTTAAGCCATCATTTAAATCGTGCATTAATTGAGTAATGCCTGAATCGCCAGCGAACTTATCGCCAAAGCCAGAAAATTCCATGGTGCTATCGACCTCTATATCAGTGCAGGGTTACGTGCTTGCGATGCCCGTTATTTGTGATGGGCGATAGATCAAAATACCTGATTGCAATCAGAAGCGAAACCCTTTGTTTGCTCTAAGGGTAGTGGTCGGCTGTGTCGATGTGTTTCACGTGGAACAATGTAAAATTATCAAATGCAGATATAAAAAAACCACGCCAAAGCGTGGTTTATATTATGAACCAGTGATGATTAAACTTACTTTTGTAGTAATGAAATATCAGCTACTTGTAAGAACTGGTTACGTAATAGATTAAGCAGTGCTAGACGGTTAACTTTAAGTTGTTCGTCATCAGCCATTACCATTACATTATCAAAGAACGCATCAACAGGTTCACGAAGTGATGCAAGCTCTGTTAGTGCTTGTTGGTAATCACCCGCAGCAAAGACTGGTGCAAGTGTTGCAACAACCGTCTCTACTTTTTGTGCGAGTTCTTTCTCTGCCGTTTCTACTAACAAGCTATCATTAATGGTTGCTGGTAGCTCGCCATCAAATTTCGCGAGAATATTACCTACACGCTTGTTGGCTGCGGCAAGTGATTCTGCTGCATCTAAGTCACGGAAATGACTTACTGCTTTAACACGCTTATCAAAATCAGACGGTTGAGTAGGGTGCATTGCAAGTACAGCTTGAATAACATCAATGCTAAAGCCTGCATCTTGGTACCATGCGCGGAAACGACCGAGCATGAATTCAATTACATCTGAATCAACATTAGCATTCGTTAGTTTGTCACCAAATAACGAGTGGGCTTTAGCGACTAAATCAACAAGGTCTAAGTCGTAACCGTTTTCAACGATGATACGTAACACACCTAAAGAAGCACGACGTAATGCAAATGGGTCGCTGCCTTTTGGTGCTTGGCCAATACCAAAGATACCTACGATAGTATCTAGTTTGTCGGCCATCGCTACAGCAGAAGAAACACCAGTGCTTGGTAGTTGGTCGCCAGCAAAACGTGGCATGTATTGCTCGTTTAGTGCTAGTGCAACATCTTCGGCTTCGCCATCATGACGTGCATAGTGCATACCCATAACACCCTGGGTTTCAGTGAACTCAAATACCATAGAGGTCATTAAGTCACACTTAGCCAGTAGGCCAGCACGCTTAGCGTTAGTGACATCAGCGCCGATTTTCTCTGCAATGTAGCCCGCAAGCTCAGTGATACGATCGGTTTTATCTTTAATAGTACCAAGTTGCTGTTGGAAGATTGCGGTCTCAAGTTGAGGTAAGCGATCAACTAACTTGCTCTTAAGGTCAGTATTAAAGAAGAACTCAGCATCCGCTAAACGTGGACGAACCACTTTCTCGTTACCTGAGATAACTTGGCTTGGATCATTTGAGATGATGTTAGAGACGAAGATGAACTTAGGGACTAGTTTGCCTTCCGCATCATAAACAGGGAAGTACTTCTGGTCACCTTTCATGGTGTAAACTAACGCTTCAGAAGGTACCTTTAGGAATTCTTCTTCAAATGAAGCGGTTAGTACAACTGGCCATTCAACCAGTGACGTTACTTCTTCAACTAGCTCATCATCAAGATCTGCAATACCACCAACCGCTTCAGCGGCTAGTTTCGCATCAGCTAGAATGATTGCTTTACGTGCATCGTAGTCTGCCATTACCTTGCCACGTTCTTCTAGAATCGCAGGGTATTGGTCAGCATTATCGATAGTAAATTCAGCTTCACCCATAAAGCGGTGACCACGAATAGTACGCGCAGAAGCAACACCTAAGATAGTGCCTTCAATGAGCTCTTCACCTAATAGCATCGTCAGTGTTTTTACTGGACGAATAAATTGGGTGTCTTTATCACCCCAACGCATTGGGCGAGGGATAGGTAGTTTAGCCAGTGCTGCTGCAACAAGCTCAGGCAATAATGTTTGGGCTGGTTGGCCTTTTACTTCTTGCTTGAACAGTAGCCATTCGCCTTTATCGGTAATCATGCGTTCAGCTTGATCAACCGTAATGCCGTTACCACGCGCCCAACCTTGAGCCGCTTTAGTCGCATTACCTTCTGCATCAAATGCTGCCGCAATCGCTGGGCCGCGCTTTTCTACAATTCTGTCAGGTTGATTTTCAGCAAGCGCTGTTACTTTAAGAGCTAGGCGACGCGGTGCTGCATACCACTTAATACCTTGGTGAGGTAAGTTAGCGGCTTTTAGCTCCGCTTCAAAGTTGGCTGCAAACGCTTCAGCTAGAGTGCGAAGTGCCTTGGGTGGCAACTCTTCAGTACCTAGCTCAATTAAGAAGTTCTTATCTGTCATGGCTATCCCTTACTTATCTTTTTTACACATTGGGAAGCCAAGTGCTTCACGTGATGCATAGTAAGCTTCAGCGACTTGTTTAGTTACATTACGAATACGTAGAATGTAACGTTGACGCTCAGTTACTGAAATTGCTTTACGAGCATCAAGAAGGTTGAAAGCATGTGCTGCTTTCAAAATACGCTCGTAAGCTGGCAATGGCAGTGGCTGCTCAAGTGCTAACAGCTTCAGTGATTCTTTCTCGCACTGGTCAAAGAAAGTAAATAGGAAATCAACATCAGCGTGTTCAAAGTTGTAAGTTGATTGCTCAACTTCGTTTTGATGGAAGATATCACCGTAGGTTACTTTACCTAATGGGCCATCTGTCCAAACTAAGTCATAGACTGAATCAACGTTTTGAATGTACATCGCTAGACGTTCAATACCGTAAGTGATTTCGCCCGTAACAGGCTTACACTCAAGGCCGCCAACTTGCTGGAAGTAAGTAAACTGTGTTACTTCCATGCCATTAAGCCAAACTTCCCAGCCAAGACCCCAAGCACCCAAGGTTGGGTTTTCCCAGTTGTCTTCTACAAAACGGATGTCATGTACTTTAGTGTCAACACCTAGGACTTCTAGTGAGCCTAAGTACAGTTCCTGAATGTTATCTGGAGACGGCTTAAGCATTACCTGGAACTGATAGTAGTGCTGAAGACGGTTAGGGTTTTCACCGTAACGACCGTCGGTTGGACGGCGAGATGGTTGTACATACGCTGCTGCAATTGGTTCTGGACCTAGAGCTCGTAGACATGTCATCGGGTGAGAGGTACCTGCACCCACTTCCATGTCAAGAGGTTGCACAATTGTACAGCCTTGTTGGCCCCAGTAATCCTGCAGCGCGAGGATCATGCCCTGAAAGGTTTTAATATCGTATTTCTGCATTGTCAGCTTCGCGAGATTAGTGGATGAAATAATTAATTATCAAGTATACATTGCCAACCCAGAGGCGAGTAGGGGCCGTGAGTGTTTTTTATCCATCTATGGCTTGTTTTGAGATAATTCCTCAGATTGTCCCTTGTGGACACTGGGTTTTCATGAATATTTGACATTATTTTGATGGCGTAAATGTATCGGTTGATTACAATAGCGCTAACAAATAGCTCGTTGGTCTGATTATTAACGTAGTTTTATTCGGTATGCGATGTGCGTATCAAGAACATGGGTCTTTAAATTAAATGGCAAAAAATCAAGTGATGGCATCAAAAACTTGGGTGCGTGCTGCGGTAATTTCTGTTGCTGCTGCTGTTACGCTTGCGGGTTGTTCAACAGTTAACCCTTATACGGGTGAGAGCCAAACTGCAAAAGGTACTGGCGGTTCTATCATTGGTGCATTAGCGGGTGCTGCAATCGGTATCGCGTCTTCAAGCAAACATGATCGTGGTAAAGGTGCATTGATTGGTGCAGCATCTGGCGCAGCTTTGGGTGGCGGTATTGGTTATTACATGGATGTACAAGAAGCTAAACTGCGTCAACAATTAGCATCTTCAGGCATCAGTGTTACCCGTAATGGCAATAACATCATTTTAAATATGCCAAATGAAATCACGTTTGGTGTTGATCAATCTGCATTAAATAGCCGTGCGATGGAAGCGTTACACAATGTAGCGTTAGTTGCTAAAGAATACCCTAAGACCCAGCTAAACGTTTTAGGCTTTACGGATAGTTCTGGTGCTGCTGCCTATAATCAACGTTTATCACAAGTACGTGCTGGCGAAGTAGGTAACTACCTTATCCGTCAAGGCGTAAATGTTGATCGTGTTGTTTCTCAAGGTCGTGGCGAGAATAGCCCTATTGCGACAAACGGTACATCACAAGGTCGTGCTCAAAACCGTCGTGTTGAGATTATTCTATCTCCACTGGCTTAATTGGCATTGATTGATCATGGTGGTGTGTAACTAACACCACATTGAAACCATGGGCTTAGGCTCATGGTTTTTTTTATTGTATATTGAGTGTGGTTGGTTTCATGTGAAACTTAGCATGCTGGAATTAAGTTGATCGAACCCCATTTACTATTAATTAATTTAAGTATATAACTGTGATAGCTGCAAAAGATAATCGTGATTTACCATGCTAAAGTTGAGATTCATTAATCGTTAACTTTAATTCCGTTGGTTGATGTAGGGGGGTTCTATGGCACGTTTCTCAGCGATCTCACCGCAAAGTCAATGTTGGTTGTTTCATATTGCATTAGTGTTGAATGTAGCAGGAATGATGTTAACTGATATGTGGTTTCCTATGGTGGTAGGGACGGTTGTTACAACTTATTTATCCGTCGATGCATGGGTTAGATTACGCTATGTATTACCGTTGAAAAAAGAATTACGTCAGGTACAACATGAACTCGATAATTTACGTCAGCAGCAACATAATCAGTAATAACTAAAAAGGCAGCGTTTATGAACGGTGCCTTTTTTTTGATTTAATTGCTAGCGCCTTTTTTGATCAGAAAGCGATAAGGTAGCGTTTCTGTTTCTGCGGCGATTAGCGTGTGATCCATGAAGCGACAAAAGCTTGGAATGTCACGTGTAGTCGATGGGTCATCAGCAACAACTAACAAGGTTTCATCAGTTGCCATTTTTCTGACTGTTTTGCGTACCATCATTACGGGTTCAGGACAACGTAAGCCTAGGGTATCAAGGTTATAGGTTGGATTTTCAAAGTTGGCAGTCATAATTCACACGTATTGTTGTAGACATTGTGATCATACTGCGGGATAAGAATTAATCAATAAGGCTTGGTAAATCAAGATAAACTGTGTAACCTTATTTACATTGTATTAACTTTTCTTCTAATGGACTAGGGGGATATTATGTTAACTTCAATCGATCGTGTCATGATTTATGCGGTGTTATGTATTATTTCATTTAGCACCATTATGTTAATTAATCACTATGCAACAGGCTTATTTGCCGTTGGTGGTTTATTAGCAACGATCCTTGGATTATGGGTCGAGCTCACCAGTAAAAATAAATTAGAACAACAAAAAAAATAGCGACAACATTGCTGGATGATGCCTGATAGTCAATATTCCCGTCTTAAAAAGGCGGGATTTTTTTTATCTATCCCGCCATACTGTTGTCATATCTGATTAATTTGTAGCGTTAGAGAAGTAAAACAATGGAGCTCGAAGAAGTTTATCGTCGTGACTTAAATTTACTGGTTGCGTTAAAAGTATTACTGGATGAAGGCAGTGTCAGTCGTGCCGCGATCAGACTTAACCTGAGTCAATCGGCAATGAGTCGAGTGCTTGGTCGATTACGAGACTTAGTGGGCGATCCGTTGTTTACGCGCCAAGGGCAGTCATTACTACCGACACAACGGGCACTAGAATTAAATGAGCAATTAAATGAGCCATTGGAGTCATTGCGGCTATTACTGACGCCGAATGATTTTGAACCAGCTAGTTGTGATCAAACCTTTAAAATAGCGACTACTGATTATGCAATGCAAACTATATTACCCTTTGCATTACCGCGTATTTATCAAGAAGCACCACATATTTCATTAGAGTTTAGTCCGTTACTGCATGATAACTTGTTGTCGCAGTTGACCACGGGGGGCTGTGATATGGCAATTTGTCGTCCTAGTGCTGATATGGAGCCGCTATGTCAGCAATTATTAGGTTTAGTGAGTGTGTTTTGTCTTGTGAGCCAGAATCATCCATTAGCAAATAAGCCACTTACCTTGCAAGATTACTTAACCTATCCCCATGCAATGATAGCGGTAAGCGATGGCGTTAAAGCGTTAATTGATGAACAATTACGCGGGTATTCACAACCGAAAATGGTATTACGGGCTTATCATTTAGAAGCCGCTTTAGCGATCATTGATCAAATGCCATTGATCATTACAGTGCCTGCAGATTTGGCTTATTTAGTTGCAGAACGCTATCAATTAATTGTAAAGCCACTGCCGTTTGAATTTAAGCCATTTGATTATTCATTATTATGGCATGCGCGTTGTGAACATTCGGCATCACAAATATGGCTGCGTACTATCATTAAGGAAGAGTGTGGGCGGCTAATAAACTCACGAATTCATGATATCGGGTTGTTGTAGTGCGATATTCGCGTTAATAAAATAGGCCAGCACATGGCTGACCTCATTAATTAACGACTATCACTATTGCAGTATTACAGTTTAATGACTACGCGGCCGGTGATTTGACCGTTGGTGATTGCTTCTGCGCATTCAGCGACTTGTTCAAGTGCGACTTCACGGCAGGCTTGCTCAAAGTAGCTTGCTGGTAGTAATTCAGTTAGACGTTGCCATGCTTGTTGACGTTTTTCAAACGGGCACATTACTGAATCGATACCTTGTAAACGTACATTACGTAAAATAAAAGGCATTACCGTTGTTGGTAAATCAAAGCCGCCAGCAAGGCCACAAATAGCGACTGCACCGTTGTAGTTAATTTGGCTTAATACTTTAGCCAGTACTTTGCTACCAACAGTATCAATTGCGCCAGCCCATAATTGCTTATCTAATGGGCGAGCGGGCTCTTCAAATACACTACGATCAATAATTGTCGTTGCGCCAAGTTGTTTCAGTAATGGACCATTAGTTTCAGCTCGACCTGTTACCGCGGCAACCTTATAGCCAAGTTGTGCCAGTAGAGTGATTGCCACTGAGCCAACGCCACCACTTGCACCTGTAACTAAAATCTCACCATCTTCAGGTTTTACATTTGCATCAACAATTGCTTGTACACACAGCATCGCGGTTAAGCCTGCTGTACCTACCATCATTGCTTGTTTGCCATCAAGGTTGGCTGGTAATGGCACTAACCAATCTGCATTTAGGCGGGCTTTTTCAGCCATGCCACCCCAATGACCTTCACCTACACCCCAACCGGTAAGAACCACTTTGTCACCGACGTGATAACGGTTATCACTTGATTCTGCTACTGTGCCGGCTAAATCGACACCTGGTACCATAGGGAACTGACGTACGATACGACCTTTACCGGTAATTGCTAAGCCATCTTTGTAGTTTAATGAAGAGTAATCCACATTAATTAATACATCGCCTTCAGGTAATTCAGATGTTGCTACTTGGCGAATAGTTGCTAGTGTTTTTTTATCTTCTTGTTCTAATACTAGTGCTTTAAACATTGCAATACTCCGGAAAAATCATGATTAGCAATCAATATAAGATTGAGTGTAGACGGCTTATCTTGATGAAGAAAATGAAACTTACTCATTGTATCTATGTGTAAGTTGCATGTCGTTTGTTCCATTATATGGCGAAGAGTAACACTTACGATATTAAGTAATGCTATTCTACTCGTTCAAAGATAGTAGCAATGCCTTGTCCTAAACCTATACACATGGTGGCTAAACCAAAGCGAGCTTGCTTTTGTTCCATAATATTGATGAGAGTGGTTGAGATACGGGCACCTGAACACCCTAGTGGGTGACCAAGGGCAATAGCACCACCGTTAAGGTTAATTTTTTCATCAAGGTGATCCATTAACCCGAGCGCTTTAATGCACGGTAATGTTTGTGCCGCAAAGGCTTCATTGAGCTCAATGATATCAATATCATCTAAACTTAAGCCTGCGCGTTGTAATACTTTTTGAGTGGCGGGGACTGGCCCAAAGCCCATGAGTGATGGTTCACACCCAGCAATTGCCATGGCTTTGATTCGGGCTCTAATAGGTAAACCTAATGCGCGCGCTTGGTGTTCATCCATGAGTAACATTGCTGCAGCGCCATCCGATAGTGCTGATGATGTACCGGCTGTTACTGTGCCATGGGCGGGATCGAAAATAGGGCGTAATTGGCTTAATGCTGCTACGGTTGTTTCGGGGCGAATGACTTCATCGGTAGCATATTTAGTTAAAATGCCATTGCTATCATGGCCTTCTGTTGCGAAAATTTCATGGGAAAATCGACCTTCAACCGTCGCGGCATGGGCGCGCTGGTGCGAGCGCGCGCCAAATTGATCTTGTAGCTCCCGGCTAATATCATATTTTCGGGCTAACATTTCTGCGGTTAAGCCCATCATCCCTGCGGCTTTAGCGACGGTTTTCGATAGACCTGGATGGAAATCAACCCCATGAGTCATCGGTACGTGACCCATATGTTCAACTCCACCAATTAAACAGCTTTGTGCATCGCCCACCATAATAGCGCGAGTGGCGTCATGCAGTGCTTGCATGGATGAACCACATAAACGGTTAACGGTTATTGCACCGACAGTGGTTGGGATCCCTGCAAGTAGTGCTGCATTGCGACCAATATTAAATCCTTGTTCTAAGGTTTGCTGCACACAACCCCAATAAATATCTTCTATATTATGCGCATCTAATTGAGGGTTACGGGTTAACAATCCTGTCATTAAATGCGCAGATAAATCTTCAGCGCGTACATGGCGGAATGCACCACCTTTTGAGCGTCCCATTGGGGTGCGAATACAGTCAACAATCACCACGTTATTCATAATTAACTCCTTAATGATGCTGCCGCAACAGTGGGGTAATAACACTCATCAGCCGCAGCTTTAGCACGCAGACCATCAGGTACTTGATATAAAGGACCAAGTGATTGATAGCTATCGGCTAAGGCGACGTAATTCGCTAAGCCTAGATTATCTAAATAACGGAATACTCCACCTCTAAAGGGCGGAAAACCTAAGCCGTAAACCAATGCCATATCCGCTTCTGCAGGCGTCGCAATAATGTTTTCTTCTAAGCAGCGTACGACTTCATTAATCATTGGAATCATCATACGATCGATAATGGTGGTGTTTGCAAATGAGGTCGATGTTGCTGTGATGGGCGCAAGTAAATCAGCAGTTTGAGGATCCACTGTTTTTTTAGGCTTACCTTTCTTATCAAGATGGTAGTTAAAAAATCCCGCTCCTGTTTTTTGGCCAAAGCGTTGTTGTTCGTATAAGACATCAATGGCATCGGTATCATGTTTAGCCATGCGTTGTGGGTATCCCTCTGCCATCACTTTTTGAGCGTGATGAGCGGTATCAATACCCACCACATCGAGCAGATAAGCCGGCCCCATTGGCCATCCGAAATCCTGCTCCATAACATTATCAATCTGACGATAATCACCGCCATCACGTAGCAGCAAACTAAATGCCGTTAGATAAGGAAATAAAACCCGATTAACAAAAAATCCCGGACAATCATTTACTACAATAGGGGTTTTGCGCATTTTAGCCGCATAAGCCACCACTTGAGCGATAGTTTCATTTGAAGTGTGTTGGCCACGAATGATCTCAACCAATGGCATTTTATGGACCGGATTAAAAAAGTGCATTCCACAAAAATTTTGAGGTCGTTGTAATGATGCTGCGAGTAAATTAATTGGGATTGTTGAGGTATTTGAGGTGATCACCGTAGTATCGGCAACCTGTTGCTCGACGTCTGCGAGCACCGCTGCTTTTATAGTGGGGTTCTCAATTACCGCTTCTATAACAATATCAACGTGGTTGGAATCGGAATAATTCAGGGTTGGCGTGATGGTGGCTAATGTTGCTGCCATTTGTAAGCCGTCGATCCGTCCTCGAGTGAGTTTTTTATTGAGTAATTTTGCGGCTTGTTGCATGCCAAGAGTTAAGGCCTCACTGGTGATATCTTTCATGACAACAGGGATATGGTTTGTTACTGATTGATAAGCAATGCCACCACCCATAATGCCAGCACCTAATACCATTGCTTGTTGTGTTGGGTGGGCTATTTTAATAGCTTGTTTAGCTTTGCTTTTTAAATATTGGTCATTTATAAAAATACCTACTAAAGCTTGAGCAATATCAGTTTTAGCAAGGGTGACAAAGTGAGAGTTTTCAATAACCAGAGCTTGTGTGCGCTCACAGGTTGCAGCGGTTTCGATTGCGGTTACTGCCGCCATTGGTGCAGGGTAATGTTTACCTGCGATCTTAGCGACCATAGCTTTAGCCGTGGTAAAACTCATTAATGCTTCAGTAGTTGTTAGCTTTAATGGCATTTTTTTTTGAGATCGGCGTCGTTGCCAATCTAAATCACCCGCAATAGCTTGTTTAATAATACGTAATGCTGCTGTTGGTAATATATCTGTGGCAACTACCGCATCAATAATGCCTAGTTTTAAGGCTGCATCTGCTGCTTTATCTTTACCTGAGGTAATTATTTCCATTGCACTGTCTGCGCCAATTAATCGTGGGAGGCGAACTGTTCCTCCAAAGCCGGGCATGATACCGAGTTTAGTTTCAGGTAATCCAATACGTGCTTGATGATCTGCAATTCTAAAATCGGTGGCGAGTACGCATTCGCAACCACCACCAAGGGCATAACCATTAATGGCAGATAGAGTAGGAACCGGTAAATCTTCTAATTTATTAAAAATAGTATTGGCGTGATGAAGCCATTTTGAAAGTTGATCTGCTGGCAGAGCAAATAATCCTAGAAACTCGGTAATATCAGCGCCAACGATAAATGCCGCTTTGGTTGAACGTAGAATTAAGCCTTTGAGGTTGGGTTGTTGGTAAAGTGCATCAAGTGCTTGATTAAAACTGTCAAGAGTGGCGAGATCAAGTTTATTGATGGAAGCTGGCGCATCAAAAATGAGTTCAGCGATCCCTTCTTCGAGGTAGCGTACAGAGAGTGTTTCACCGTGGTAAATCATGTTCTATCTCCATATATTCCATTCTATGACGGATCAGGTGTGATTTAACTGGTTTGACCTGTAGTGGTTAATATTTAGTCTGAACTGCAATGGCCACAAATTCAACAATTAATTTAAACATTTATTTAACATTGTCGATTGGTACATTATCTTAACGGTAATAATTCGTAGAATGGCGCCATTGTAAGCAATAATGAGCATTGCTTGGGTCATAATAGGAATATGGTATCCTGCGATGGTTTTTTGATGACGAGGTATGTTTTATGTCAACCTTTGAGCCTTACTTGATTCCACTGCAAGCCGTGACTTTTGAAGAAGAAATCAAGAAGAGTCATTTTATAACTTATTTAGCTCATACTGCGTCGATTGAAGCGGCTAAGCAGTTTATTAATGAAATAAAATTAGCTCATCCAAATGCTAATCACCATTGTTGGGGGTTTGTTGCTGGCAGACCGACAGATTCAATGTTGTGGGGGTTTAGTGATGATGGTGAGCCTTCTGGCACGGCAGGAAAGCCGATATTAGCGCAATTAACTGGATCGGGTGTCGGTGAACTAACCGCGGTAGTTGTACGTTATTTTGGTGGTATCCATCTAGGGACGGGTGGGTTAGTTAAGGCCTATGGTGGAGGCGTGCAACGTGGATTAACGTTATTGACTACACAACAAAAGATCATCATCAGTGAGTTGTTTCTATGTTGTGATTATAATCAAATTTCATTAGTTGAAACGTTATTAAGTGAATATAACGGTACGCAATTGAAGGCAGATTATGGTCAACAAGTCAGTATGCATTTAGCTCTTGATAGCCGTATCGTGACTGAATTTAGTGCCAAATTAATTAATCGTAGTGGTGGACGGATCGTCGCAACATCAACCTCAGAGAGTTAACCATTATTTATTTTATTCTATATTTTCGTATGAGGGCCGGTTAGGCCATGCAGTTTCGTTCAATTATACGCATCGTCGGGCTGTTGCTCGCCTTATTTAGCGTCACCATGCTTGTTCCTGCCCTAGTCGCGTTGGTTTATCGTGATGGGGCTGGATTCCCTTTTGTGGTGACTTTCTTTTTGCTTCTCGCGGGCGGATCTGCTCTATGGTTACCTAATCGTCGCCATCGGCATGAATTAAAAGCCCGTGATGGCTTCTTAATTGTAGTGCTGTTTTGGGCTGTTATTGGTAGTGCTGGCGCGGTACCTTTTTTATTGTCTAAAAATCCAGACTTGTCGGTTGCTGACTCCTTTTTTGAATCATTTTCTGCACTGACAACAACGGGCGCAACGGTTATTGTTGGCCTCGACCATTTACCTAAAGCGATTTTATTCTATCGTCAGTTACTGCAATGGTTTGGCGGTATGGGAATTATCGTGTTAGCGGTCGCAATATTACCGGTGTTAGGTATTGGTGGAATGCAGCTATATCGTGCTGAAACGCCAGGGCCGGTAAAAGACAGTAAAATGACCCCTCGTATTGCCGAAACAGCAAAAACCTTATGGTATATTTACTTAGCCTTAACTATTGCATGTGCATTCGCGTTTTGGCTTGCGGGTATGAGTGGCTTTGATGCGATATCGCATAGCTTTTCAACTGTAGCAATCGGTGGCTTCTCTACTCACGATGCCAGTATTGGTTATTTTAATAGTCCTACTATTAATATGATCACCGTTGTTTTTCTTTTAATTTCAGCCTGTAATTTTTCCCTTCACTTTGCTGCATTTGGTAATGGCAATATTAACCTTAAAACATATTGGCGAGATCCCGAGTTTCGAGCCTTTTTGGTCGTACAAGGTATTTTATTTATGATTTGTTTTGGGGTGTTATTAAAGCATCATTCCTATGACAGCTCTTTTGATGCCTTTGATCAAGCGTTGTTTCAAACGGTATCTATTTCCACAACGGCAGGTTTTACTACCACTGGTTTCTCTGATTGGCCATTATTTCTACCTGTGTTATTGCTGTTTTCCTCTTTTATAGGAGGTTGTGCTGGCTCGACTGGGGGCGGTATGAAAGTTATTCGAATGCTACTACTTTCATTGCAAGGGGTTCGAGAATTAAAGCGTCTCGTGCACCCACGCGCGGTATATACCATTAAGCTCGGGCATAAAGCATTACCGCAACGGGTTGTTGATGCAGTATGGGGTTTTTTCTCGGCTTATGCATTAGTGTTTGTGGTGTGTATGTTGGCACTTATTGCGACAGGTATCGACGAATTAACCGCGTTTTCTGCGGTGGCCGCGACACTTAATAATTTAGGTCCAGGTTTAGGCGAAGTCGCTGTTCATTTTGGACAAGTAAATGATTCAGCGAAATGGATCCTCATTATTGCTATGCTATTTGGCCGTTTAGAAGTGTTTACATTATTAGTTTTATTTACGCCGACATTTTGGCGTAATTAAAGGAGCTAACATGGAAAAGGTATTATTACTGCATTCTAGTTGTGAAGGACAAACGATTAAAATCCTTAACCATATAGAGCAGGACTTAGGTGAACAGTATCAATGTGACTATATTGATATACATTCAGAGCCAAAAATTGATTTCAATGGTTATGATCGCATTCTTATTGGTGCTTCCGTACGCTATGGCCATTTAAATAAAAAGCTATATCAATTTATAGAGCAAAATGTAGCTAGCCTTGAACAAGCAAAGATCGCTTTCTTTTGCGTTAACCTCACCGCTCGTAAAGAAGGTAAAGATACTCCAGCAACAAGTGCTTATGTTAAGAAGTTCTTATTGAAGTCACCATGGCATCCTAAAATGATGGCCGTATTTGCTGGAGCATTACGCTATCCACGCTATAACTTTTTTGATCGTACAATGATTAAGTTAATAATGAAGCTTACGGGGGGCGAAACTGATACAACAAAAGAAGTGGAATATACCGACTGGAAAAAGGTGGCACATTTTAGCCACCAATTTAAGACGTTATAATCGTATTATTGATCGCTTTGTTTGCTTTTTGATCTAACGGTTCGTTTTTATTGATAAAAAGCATAAAGTACTTGCGATGAACGTCGTTGTCTCTATACTGCTGCTCTATCGAAACGCGGCGAGCAGCTTTATAAAAGAAAATGTTACGCAGTAATCGATTGGATGATAGACCTGATAAAAGAAATAAAAAAGTGGTTGACACTTTATGTTATTTCGCTAGAATGGCCGTCCACTTCAACGAAACGATTAAACAGTCAAATGTTTGATAGTTCGAAGAAG